>NZ_QUED01000099.1:0-576 GCF_003477865.1 Blautia sp. AF34-10 | reverse complement strand
TGCGGAACTGGTGTACAGATCAGCAATTCCGATGTAAATAAATTGCAGCATACAGGTGTCAGTGAGCCGAAGAATCTGCAGCAGGAAGATGGTAGCAGTTATTACGGAAGCGACAGTGCATATGCGGTAAGTGGTTATCGTTATGCCGGCGGCTATATTGGGAAAGCTGCTATGGGAAGTACGGCGGCTATCGGAGGTGCAAGCGTTCTGGATCATGTACTTTCTGCTACAAATCTGTTATCAGCATTGACCGTAGTTGCATCTATCATAGACAGTTCAGATGTTTACGGAGCGATAGGCGGATTTAATGTTCTTGCAACAGATGGAGACGGTGATACTGGAAAAGCTGGTGGATATGCAGGAGAACTTCTTGGAGTTCAGATTCAGAATAGTAATTCTTATAATTTTGCACATATCATAGGGCGTGAAAGTGCCGGTGGATATGTTGGAACCATGGAGCCGGGGAGTGCGGCAGATGTGGTAAATGGATTAAGTGCTCTTGGAGGACTGATCAAGGCAGATAATCTTCTTGGCGTTTTACAGGCATTTGTTCCTGTGATCAAAAACAGCGAAACA
>NZ_QUED01000098.1:0-633 GCF_003477865.1 Blautia sp. AF34-10 | reverse complement strand
GAAATCAACATTTAAGACTGCAAAATATTTTCCGGCCGGTGTGTACTCAATGGTTACGTGATTAATTTTTCCCACTTCCATCGACTGGCGTATTTTGACAAATCCAAGTTTCGGAAGTTTGATATATCTTCCCACAATACGGATATTATCTTTTTGATTGACCGTTCTGTATGACTGGAACCGGTTATGTTTACTCTTGAAGGTTGGATAGGAAGCACGTTTTTGAAAGAAATTCACAAAGCTCTGGTCGAGATCCCGCAGAGACTGCTGTAAGGCAATGGAATCTGCTGCTTTCAAAAAAGCAAACTCCTCCTGTCTTTTCAGTTCGGTCAGCATGGCGGAAGTCTGGGTATATCCAATCTTCTTCCCTTCTTCATAGCTTTCCTTGCGCATGGCAAGTCCCCGGTTGTAGATCAGCCGGCAGCATCCCAGCGTCTGGCGGATGAAGTTTTTCTGTTCTCTGTTCGGGTAGATTCTGAATTTGATCCCTTTTTGCATTAGCCCATCTTATCCTTTTGTCTCTGCGATGTTTTCTGGTTTTCGATATACTGTTTTACTGCTTCCAGCGGGGCACCGCCAACGGTAGATACAAAATAGCTGTTTGTCCAGAGCGTCGGCATTTTCGTTTTGAGA
>NZ_QUED01000097.1:0-699 GCF_003477865.1 Blautia sp. AF34-10 | reverse complement strand
TCTTAGAAATCAATATTGTATAAGAATACTCTGTTTGAGCAATCTTAAAATCAATTTCTTTAAATAGGGAAATACTTCCTTTGGGAGTAATTTTATATCCCCCTATTTTTAACATATCTTCCTTTAGCTCATCCTTTATTTGGATAATCTCCATACTTACTATAAAAACAACATAGCCTTCACACACTACAACGGTAACTATTTTTGCCCATAGCACATCTGGAACAAACATGTTCCAAGCTATAACAGGAAGCAAAGCTACTCCTACCGCAGTCACCAGTAGAAGCACCCTCCAAATATAATTTTTCTTTCTTTTTCCTTCATTAGTTAAATTTTCATCATAATAAAGATGACCTGGGGCTTCGAATGAGTTTAATAGAAATTCCTTTAAAAATGACACCAGAACCGCTCCCCAAGAAGATTTCTTTTGTTCCTTCATATTACCCAATCTCCTCTGCTATATGATTATTTTTCATTCTATTTTTTACTTAACTTATACATTAGCAAGATTTTTAGTTATTCTTCTAACAATATTTTTATCCCCGCTTTTTCTGCTTTATGCGAAAAGTCAACAGCAAATCCCCATCCCATCTCTGCAAATTGCCATTTCTTCGTTTTTTTGTAATTTTATAGATTTCAACTGTAGACACTTTATTTAATTCAGGATATACTTCTTAAGTGTAAGTATTTGTTTATTTC
>NZ_QUED01000096.1:0-699 GCF_003477865.1 Blautia sp. AF34-10 | reverse complement strand
TTATTCTGTTTTTCTTCCTCCAACTCCCGGAGGACTTCTTCGCCGTACTTATCAATCATCCGTACCAGAAAATCAATGCACCGCTCAAATTCAATATTCTGTTGCATAAGCTCCTCCCGTCATTGTTTTGATCTGAGCTTATTTTACAGAACCTGCCGGAAAACCACATTGAATAGAAATTGATTGTAAATTGACACAATCAATTTAAAAATATCCGCATTTTCTTGAATCGAACATATGTTCGTGTTATGATAGATATACTTAATCTTAACTACGAAAGGGGAATTTCTATTGAATCGATGCGATTTTTCTTCTATTAGCACTTGCTTAAAAAATCATATCAGCGAAAGTAATCAAATGAGTCAGCCTGATTTTTTATACGAATTATTTGAAGATTTTATGGATGATCCGGCAAATCAGGATTTTTCAATGGACAACGGTCTGGTTTGCCGCTGGATGACCGGTCAGGCTAAAATCAGTCCTAAAATATCCGCTTACTATTCCAAACCCAGTAATCAGAAAAAGCTGGCAGAAACCATTCACCAAAATCTGCTTCCATTGATGTCTGACTGCAATATGGCTATGCAGGATATATACACATTATTTATACAAGATGACACCATCTCCGATGCCAAAAAGAAAAATCTGGCTTCTCTGTACAAACCAGCCAGCTCACGTCTGCTTTTTCTTGCAAAGCTG
>NZ_QUED01000095.1:0-716 GCF_003477865.1 Blautia sp. AF34-10 | reverse complement strand
GCTTCAAACTCCGCCCGATTGCTGATAGAATAGTCCTCGATTTTCTTCAGCACTTCCGCGATGGTCTGCATGAGCAAGTCCGCGTCCATGATGTGCGGGGAATGGCATTTGGGGTTCTTGGCTTTTCCCTTGTGGTACTCGCTGCAAAAAGCAACATGCCGCTTGCCGCCGTTCCGGTAATCTATACGAATGTGCATTTTTGCGCCGCAGTCCTTACAGAAAAGCAAGCCGGACAGAGGGTGGATTTCCCCGTCCCCGTTGGGGCGTCTGACGGGTGCGTTTTCCAAAATCCGCTGTACGGTTTCAAAATCGCTGCGGCTGATAATCGGCTCATGCACATTTTCTGTGATGTGCCACTGGCTCCGGTCTACATAGTGGTTATGTTTATCCCGGAAATGCTTTGTAGTCTTGAAGTTGACTACATCGCCGCAATACTCCTGCCGTGTGAGGATATGGGTCAAGGTGGCTTTGTTCCACTTGCAGCGGTTATCCTCGTTGAGCGTCTTATTTTTACAAGTTCCCCGTCCTCGGTCTTTCATATAGAAAGTGGGGGTAGAGATTTGCTCGTTTTTTAGATGCACGGCGATTTGGTTTCGGTTTTTCCCGCCGATAAACAGACGGAAAATCAAACGGACAACCTCGGCGGCTTCCTCGTCGATTATCCAAAAATCCTTGTTGTCCGGGTCTTTGACATAGCCGTAAGGGGCTTCGGTGAC
>NZ_QUED01000094.1:0-767 GCF_003477865.1 Blautia sp. AF34-10 | reverse complement strand
ATCCATTCTTTTTCCGCAGTCATGCAGCAGTCCTTCCGTTTTGCAGTATTTCCAAAGCAGTATATTACGTTCAATCCCATGCAGTATATTAAACTGCGGTATCAGACGGATGAAGTGGATTTGTTTTCCGATGAGGATATGGACGGAAATGTCCAACCAATTTCACGAGAAGATTATGAAAGATTGCTTGCTTATCTGCAAAAAAAGAACCCAGCCGCAATACTTCCAATCCAGATAGCCTATTATGCCGGGCTTCGTATTGGAGAAGCCTGCGGTTTGGCATGGCAGGACGTAAATCTGGAAGAACAATGCCTTACCATAAGACGCAGCATCCGATATGATGGTTCAAAGCGCAAATATATCATCGGACCAACCAAGCGGAAAAAAGTGAGGATTGTTGATTTTGGAGATACGCTGGTAGAGATTTTCCGTAATACCCGGAAAGAGCAGTTAAAAAATCGAATGCAGTACGGAGAACTTTATCACACGAACTACTACAAAGAGGTCAAAGAGAAAAACAGAGTGTACTACGAATATTACTGCTTAGACAGAACAGAGGAAGTCCCAGCAGATTATAAAGAAATTTCTTTTGTTTGCTTAAGACCGGATGGTTGCCTGGAACTTCCGACTACTTTGGGAACGGTATGCAGAAAGGTGGCAAAAACATTAGAGGGATTTGAAGGCTTTCATTTCCACCAGTTACGTCACACCTATACAAGCAACCTTTTAGCAAATGGAGCAGCCCCAAAAGATGTGCAGGAATTGTT
>NZ_QUED01000093.1:0-780 GCF_003477865.1 Blautia sp. AF34-10 | reverse complement strand
GTCAGTTAAAAAAGTTAAGTACTAAACTTTTTTGACTATGTTATTTTGTTGAGTATGATTATGGCATAACTTGAAGTGAATAAAAAGGTACTCAGGTTCTACCGTTTACGTTTATTCTAGGAAAGACAGCATTCCAGATATTTTACATAAAATGAAAGAATGTATAGGATTTATCAGTGATTTGTGCGCCATAAGGAATGCAGCAGCTCATGGACGGTCAATTCTACCTACATTTATGGATCCTGATTATAACGGAAATTGGGATTTAGAATTTGATAATGTTGAAGGAAGATGTAGTGTGGAAAAGTGGATACTGTATGATTTGCTAAAGAAGAAGTGGGAGAGAATGGGACTTGGAGATTACTCCAAGCAAATAGTAAATACTTTATATGGAAATCCGCTTCGTAGAGCGTGGATAGAGCTTAATTACATATACTTCTACATAATTCGGGAAATAGAGAAAATGAGTTTCAAATTATTTGTGACCGAGGCAGAATGGTTTCTTAGCAAGGAAGAAGATATAAGGCAACAAATGAGTGGTGTAAATTTGTGCAGTTTAAGACTTTCTGATATGGGAAATACAACTTTAGGCGTTACAGCACCGCCTTATGATGAGATAGCACAAGAGGCTTTTTCTGTATGGGAATTGTTTGAAGGTAAATATAGATAATAATCGAGTAGGAGGGAAATCTGAGTGATTTCCCGACCTCTCACACCACCGTGCGTACCGTTCGGTACACGGCGGTTCAGTCAACTTAACAAGTAACACACCTTTCGGTG
>NZ_QUED01000092.1:0-787 GCF_003477865.1 Blautia sp. AF34-10 | reverse complement strand
GGTTATGCCGGATCATATTCATCTGCTTGTAGATTGTCGACCACAGTTTTATATTTCAGACATGATCAAAATCATGAAGGGGAATCTTGCGCGCCAGATGTTCCTTTTGTATCCAGAGCTAAAGAAAGAGTTGTGGGGAGGGCATTTGTGGAATCCGTCTTATTGTGCTGTAACGGTCAGTGACCGGAGCCGTGAACAGGTATTTGCTTACATAGAAGGGCAGAAGGAAAAATCCCGTTAAAACCCGGAGGAAAAAGCGAATGAAAATCATATCCAGTTATGGTGTAGAATTACGAAAACAGAATATTCCGATCCGCCAGACACTGGAGATTTACCGTTCTGCTGTCCGCTATCTGGTCGAAGTGTATGAATCTGTATGGGAAGAACTGGTCAAAATTGAAGAAAGTAAGAAACGTTTCAATGCAGCGGAACATCTGGTGCATACAACGAAACGGAATCCGGCCCGGTTTGATTTTGATTTCTGCTTTCCCAAGATGCCATCCTATTTCAGACGGGCGGCAGTCCAGCATGCGCTTGGGAGTGTATCTTCTTATCGGACGCGTCTGGAACAGTGGAAAGCAGAGGGACAGAAAACAGGAAAGCCGTATCTGAAAAGTGAGCAGTATGCCATGCCTGTTTTTTACCACGATGTCATGTACCGTGAAAACACAGAAGAGAAAGATGCGGCCTTTTTAAAACTGTACGATGGCCATGACTGGAAATGGTTTGCTGTGCGGCTGAAACATACGGATATGGAATATTTAAGAAAACACTGGTCGGGCAAAAA
>NZ_QUED01000091.1:0-787 GCF_003477865.1 Blautia sp. AF34-10 | reverse complement strand
GGTTATGCCGGATCATATTCATCTGCTTGTAGATTGTCGACCACAGTTTTATATTTCAGACATGATCAAAATCATGAAGGGGAATCTTGCGCGCCAGATGTTCCTTTTGCATCCAGAGCTAAAGAAAGAGTTGTGGGGAGGACATTTGTGGAATCCGTCTTATTGTGCTGTAACGGTCAGTGACCGGAGCCGTGAACAGATACTTGCTTACATAGAAGGGCAGAAGGAAAAATCCCGTTAAAACCCGGAGGAGAAAGCGAATGAAAATCATATCCAGTTATGGTGTTGAATTACGAAAACAGAATATTCCGATCCGCCAGACACTGGAGATTTACCGTTCTGCTGTCTGCTATCTGGTCGAAGTGTATGAATCTGTGTGGGAAGAACTGGCCCAAATTGAGGAAAGTAAGAAACGTTTCAATGCAGCGGAACATCTGGTGCATACAACGAAACGGAATCCGGCCCGGTTTGATTTTGATTTCTGCTTTCCCAAAATGCCATCCTATTTCAGACGGGCGGCAGTCCAGCATGCGCTTGGGAGTGTATCTTCTTATCGGACGCGTCTGGAACAGTGGAAAGCAGAGGGGGAGAAAACGGGAAAGCCGTATCTGAAAAGTGAACAGTATGCCATGCCTGTTTTTTACCACGATGTCATGTACCGTGAAAACACAGAAGAGGAAGATGCGGCCTTTTTAAAACTGTACGATGGCCATGACTGGAAATGGTTTGCTGTGCGGCTGAAACATACGGATATGGAATATTTAAGAAAACACTGGTCGGGCAAAAA
>NZ_QUED01000090.1:0-798 GCF_003477865.1 Blautia sp. AF34-10 | reverse complement strand
TGCGGCAGATGTGGTAAATGGATTAAGTGCTCTTGGAGGACTGATCAAGGCAGATAATCTTCTTGGCGTTTTACAGGCATTTGTTCCTGTGATCAAAAACAGCGAAACAACCTGTGTACCTTGTGGAGGTGCTGTGAGGGCTCAGGCTGAAAGTGATGACAGCATTTACCGTGGACTTGCAGGAGGATATGCGGGTTACAACTATGGCGGTCAGATCTGGGGAAACAATACGGATAACTGGAAAGGTGCTGCATATACAGGAACCGTAAGAGAATGTGCGGCCTATCGTATCCGTTCCGTATATGGAACGGAATATGCTGGAGGCTATACCGGACTGATGCGGTGTGCGAATGTTGCAGACACAGGAAGTCTGAAGGTTTTATTCGGTCTTATCAAACTAGATAATCCGCTGACGCTTCTTCAGGCAGTGTATCCGACAGAAAAGAATACAGCTGTTTATGGACCGCTTCGTGGACTGGATACGGATACCTGGAATAAGTGGGTTGGTGCTGTCGGTTCTTATGGAAGTTACGGTAATAAATTACAGGCACTTGGTGAAGTCAATGATCAGAATCAGTTAAATGAGATTATTTCCCAGTATGCATATGGATACGCTGTTACAGCAGGACGGAGCATTCTGGCAAGTAAAGCAACACAGGGTGGTTCTGCCGGAGGCTATGTGGGTCGGATGGAAGGAGGAACCGTTACAAACGGTACTGCTGTAGATCTTCAGTTGGCAGAGGCTTATAGATGCAGTGGTGGATTTGCTGGTGAGATGCTTACAGGTTCTGTGGCAAA
>NZ_QUED01000009.1:0-124149 GCF_003477865.1 Blautia sp. AF34-10 | reverse complement strand
GCCCCTCCGCTTTTTATGTAAATTCCCGGATTTTCATTTTCCACTCGTATTTTTTAAGAAAATACTATTTTTTTCGTAAAGTTTCTGTTATAATATCGTAAGTTCCCAGTTATATTTTATACCTAACGCTACCTGTTTGTTACCTATTATAAAACACTAAAGAAAACTGGAGGTTATTTACTGTGTCTCGCAAAAAAGTACAGCATGTTGGAAAGATACTTTTTTCCATTCTTTCCGTTCTGTTAGGATTCCTTGGGATCCTTCTTTTTACGTCTTCCCGCTGGATGCTCGCGACCTGGGCGCATCTTGATATGGAAGAACTTGTTTATCACTTAAAGGCACCCCTTGAGGGTACCAGCAAGGATGTGCTCTGGAGTTACGTCTGGTCCTGCGGCATGATCTCTTTTGCCGTTCTTGCTATTCTGATCGCGCTTTTTATTATCCTGCGCCATCGGAAGAAAGTGGAAATCATTCTCGGTTGCATCTGCATTGCCCTGGGAATCGCTCTTTCTTCCTATTCTCTTTATAATGTCTGGACGACGCTGGATATCGATACTTACCTGCACATTCAGAACAGCTACAGCACTTTGATCGAAGATAATTACGTCAATCCGTCCCAGACAACGATTACATTCCCGGAAAAGAAACGGAATCTGATCTATATTTATCTGGAATCAATGGAAAGCACCTATTCTGATAAAAAAGACGGCGGTGCTTACGACCACAATTTTATTCCCGCCCTGACTAATCTTGCCCTGGACAATATCAATTTTTCCAACTCCGACAAGCTGGGCGGCGCTTATCCGACAACCGGAACCACCTGGACCATGGGCGGTCTCTTTGCACAGACGTCCGGTCTTCCGCTGAAGCTTTCGATTCAAGGCAATGAGATGGCTTATCAGGACAGCTTTTTTCCGCAGCTTTCAACACTTGGCGACGTTCTCAATGAAGCCGGCTACAAACAGTACTTTATGATGGGTTCCGATGCCGCATTCGGCGGACGGAAGAATTACTTCACTTCGCACGGTGATTATGAAATTGACGATTACTACTGGGCGATCAGCGAGGGACTGATCCCGGAAGGCTACTACCAGTGGTGGGGCTATGAAGATGCCAAACTGTTTGAGTATGCAAAAGATAAACTGACGGAGATTTCCAAGAATGACGAACCGTTCAACTTCAGTATGCTGACTGTTGCCACCCACTTCGAGGACGGCTACAAATGTGACGAGTGTGATGAAAAGCAGTACGGAGATGACCACTACGGTATGGTGATTGACTGCTCCAGTTCCCGTGTCAGTGAGTTTATAGACTGGATCAAGGAACAGCCTTTTTATGAAAACACGACTATAATTCTTTCCGGTGATCATCTGACCATGGACTCTGATTTTTGTGAAAACATCGATGAAGATTATCAACGTTCTACTTATAACGCTATTTTAAATTCACCCATTCTTCCGGTTCATGAAAAAAATCGGATTTTCACCACGATGGATATGTTCCCAACTACTCTCGCAAGCCTTGGAGCTGTCATTGACGGTGACCGTCTTGGACTTGGTACGAATCTTTTTTCAGACAAGCCTACACTTGCCGAAGAACTTGGCTTCGATGAACTGAATCGCCAGCTCTCTATGGGCTCCCGATTCTTCGATGAACTTGATGCTGATCTTACCCCCGTCTGGGTCGGCGATGGCGAATATCAGAAATTTTATATTAAGGAAGAAGATCGATTTGCCAATAACGAATGGGTAACTTACAATCCACATCAGCTCTGGGCTGACGGTAAGCAGTCTTATTTTATTGATAAGGACGGCCACGCGGTTTCCGGCTGGCAAAAGCTTGAGGATGGGAAATGGTATCATTTTTCCGAGTCGGATTACCATCTCATCGAGGGTCCTTGCGATACAAATCCTGAATTGGAAGAGGAAACACCCGACTCCACTTCGGTAAGTGACATTTCCTCCGCTTCTTCTTTTACAGAAAACGATTTGGATTCCACAGTCGAAAGTTCTTCTTCTGGAATAGATGAGGACGATTTCTCTGAAAATGAGGATAATTCCAAAACCATCAGACATCTAGGCTCTTCTGCGGAAGATGATCCTCACAACCTGTCTCCTATCGATTATCAATAAAAATTTGATAACGATTCAGATCTATGCAATATAAAATAAAATCCCGCAGAAAAAGTTTTCATTTCTTTTTCTGCGGGATTTTTATTTTGCAAAATATTTAAAGCAGTATACGCTTAACTATTGTCTTACGTACAAAAATATGTTTTTTCCCATTTTTTTCACCTGTGTAAGGATCCACTGGATCAGTAAGGCAACAAAAATCGCTGCTAATAAATACAGAATTTTTGTCTGTTCTACGTCCTTCGGCATATAATACCACCAAATATCACTTTTACATCTTGACCAGTCAAACTTCAAAAACAGCTTTGTGCCATTCGCAATTGTTCCGAAAGCAACTTTTACAAGTAAAAAACCCAAAAACTGATTTTCCATAATCGAAAATGTGTTGTCTGCAAGAAGATTAATCCACTTTTTTCTTCCAAATACTGGTTCCATTATCGTTGCAATCCGCATCCAAAGTGCAATTCCAAAAAAACCAATAATAATTGGCATGACCGGTCCTTGATTAAAGTCATTGCACCACGCTGGCGTATAAGCCAACCTAGTTTTATAATGAAGAAAAATCATAAGTTTTGCAGCAAACACAATCGCAAAATACACTACAGATGGAATCCTGTCCACATATTTCTCCAGTATCTTTTTATAAAAAATACCCATTGCATAAAACGGAGCAAAATACAGAATTCTGACCACTGTCAGCCACCAGCTGGTGCGATATTCCATAATCGCCAAAAAATTGCCGCCCATTCCAATAAGTACTGCCCCTGCAAAAAATATCCATTCCGGTATCTGCCATCCTTTTCGCTTAAAAAATGCCCGAATCATACAATTTAATATTTCTACCATAAACAAGGGCACAATATACCAGCCGGCCATATTAAGGACAAACTGATGCCCATCGTTTAAAGGTGAAATCAGAATATTGTGCAAATTAAATTTTCCACCGATTTGAAAGCCCCACCGATGTAATAACCTGACAAGCAGCCCATACGCAATCGTATACCCATACATTGGAAGTATCAGGGTACGAAGCTTTTTACAGACATATCTCCCCGGTCGTTTCAGTGCTGCATCTTTAAAAAAATATCCTGAACAAAAAGTAAACAGCGCCAGATGGATTCCCTCATACGGAAACCATTGCGCAAAGTCCAAAGAAATTCCACCACCATCACAATGTCCCGCAACAACCATCAGAATCGCCACAGCATATAATATCTTAAAACGATAATCTATTTTTTTCTTATTCATAATCAAAAGCCGTTCGTTTGTTGTACGCAGACCCCCTATTTCAAAGGACAAGGACTGCTTAGCTGATATCGCTTTCTTTCCATCATCGGAACGTTTTACGGCAATGTATACACCAGTACTCCCAGGATAATAATCAGATTCCCAATCAGCTTTCCTTTTGATACCTTTTCTTTCAAAACGCCAAAGGAAAGCAGCAGGACAAAGACGTACGTAAAGGTATCCAACACCGGACCGTATTTCAAATCTACCTGTGTGTAGGCATACGTATTTAAAAGAAGTACACTGCCAAAAATCAGATACGCCACAATCACGCGCCAGTTCAGATACTCGCGAAGTGCAGATGCATGCTCCTCGTTGGCGCTCTGTTTCAGCAGAATCTGTGATACTGCTGAAAACATTGTACAGATCAGCATTAAAATCATATATTTATTCATATCGCTGCACCACCATAACTCCCACCAGCACAATCAGAAGGCCGATGATATTTTTTACCGTCAGATTTTCATGAAAAATGAGCACGGCCCAGATCTGGGACCAGATCAGATAGACGCTGCGGTTTGCATATGCGGTTGACAAAGAGAATTTTTTGATTACCTTCTGCCATGCAATAGCGTAAATGCCACAGTTTGCAACCATCAGAAATAAAAATACATATAATAGAGGATTTTTGATTCCTCCCCGTCAGCTGAACCGATGCTGCTTTTGAGAACACACTCGTCAGAGAAAACAGCAGGATATTCAGGTGCAGCTGAATATAATCTTTTGCCTTATTCAAAAACAAGTCCTCCTTCTTACTTTTCTTCCACGCGGAAAATGATATGCCCTTCTACTTCTCTTACCGGGATGCACCCCGCTGTTTCCACATAGGATACTGCCGCTGAACTGCTCGAAAGTACAATATACTCTGCATTCATTTCCCTAAGACTTCTGTAAAATTCTTTCTGATCCAGCGACAGATCCATCTGTGTGATAATCTGAAGGATCTTTGTTTCGTCTTCAATTTCCTGCTCGGTCAGTGCATCGGTTGATACCGTATTGGAGCCCTGATAGGTCAGAACCATATCGCGGTCCAGAACCAGTTCAAACGAAGCATCATACTGCCGCACGATCAGGTTGAAATCCGGTTCAAAGACAACTCTTACGGTTCCCTCTCCCGCTTCTTCGTGCAGCACCGTACAGACGGCCAGAAGATCATCTGGCATCTTGTACTGGTTATCCGGCAGCTTCGGCAGTCCGCCAGCCAGTACGGAATTTCCGCCAAAACAGATGACCGCTGCCAGCGCAGCCGCGGTCAGATACCGTCTCCAGCCTTTTTTCTGCCCGCCCACAACTTTCGTGCAGGCATATCCGATGGTCAGTACCATCGGCAGAATCCAGAAAAACCGGTAATAGACATTGACCATTCCAAGTTTTCCCAGGATATATTTCACCGCAAATGGATTGTATACCGTAAAGGCCAGAAAAACAGCGGTTGTTACGAACACATACCGCTCTTCCTTTTTTCCTTTTAAAGCGAGATACAGCACCGACAGCAGAAACAGCGTCAGTACGGTTGTGTTTCCTCCAAACGTCACAAAGACCTGTCTCACAAAATCGAGGCCGCTCTCATTCAGATTTATTCCGCCCACATTTTCTCCTTTCTACCGCACAACCGGAATCTGCAGGATACCGCGCACACCAAGGAGATAGACCCCAAGCACCAGCACACACGGTAGCACAGCAAGCAGATAGAGCCTGCTCTGTCCCCAGCGTTTTTTCCGCACAAGATTCGGCAGAATCACAGCACTCATGGCCACCGGTACAGTCATCATGGATGACATCGTAAGGTCAATCGCAGCGACGCCTGTCATGAAAAACAGCAGCCAGACTCTCTTTCCGTTTTTCTCCTGATACATGCGCAGACCAAGATAAAACAGAAACGGGAGGATGATATTGCACAATACGGCCTTTCCCTCGTATCCCCTCGTCAGCAGGAACGACGCATTTGAAAAGATCGTATGAAAATTCAGATTCACAACACTAATAAAGCACAGGAGCACCCATACCATCTGTTTTTCTTTTAACAGCGCCTTTCCGATCTGTGCATAGACGAGATAACTTAAAACTACCGTCATCATACAGAGAATCACCTTCGTCACTACGAGCGGATGAAGGCCCGTTAAACGGCACAGTACTGCATTTGCTGCCGGATACATGCTGAACACATAACGGATGTTAAAAAAATCCAGTGCTTTTCCTGTATATGGGTCAAAGCTACTGATGGAATCTGTCGCAAGGTTCGTTGTCACACTTCCCACATAATACGCTGCATCCGCACTGCCGTTTTCCTGCAGTGCAGCAACAAAATACAGCTGGATTCCAATCAGCACCAGCATCACATAAAAAGCCGCCGTCTTTCCTCTCCAGAAACCGCCGCTTCTTTTTCCCCACTCTCTCCACATTCCCAGATGAAGACAGATGGAAGCAATTACAAGGACAGCCACAACAGCAGCCCATACCCATGCGAGCAGATGCAGCTTTGCACCGAGCACCATCATCGGCACAGAAATCAGTTCAAATAAGAAGTAATATGCAATAAAGCCAAACAGCACAGTTTCACCCAGATGTCCGCTCTCATACCTGTTTTCTCTGATAAAAAAAGAACCCAGGCAGCAGAACACTGCGAGCATTCCCAGAAACAGTGCCGGCATTTTTAATAAGGTAATCATGTTTGGTTCCTTTCTTTTCCTTACATTCCCAATCCCACTCATTCTAACATGATGCCCTGTCTGCGTCAAGTAATCGAAATTCTAATAAACATTGACTTTTCCCTGAAATTTTGTATAATTGTGATGTTGAGCGCTTATTTTCCACCCGGCTGTTTTACTTTTTGTTTTAATGATATATGTTACGAAAGGAGCCATTGATATGCCTTTTTCCCGGCATACCCGCAGATCCATGTTTTCCATTGGCGCGGCATCCCTTGCCGCTGCTTTTCTTTTTCTCACCCCGGAAAACACACATGCGGCTGATACTACAGCAAAAATTCACATTCTGACACTCGACAGCGGCTCCAATGCCATCGTTCTGGAAAGTGTAGACGATAATGGCCAGAAAATTTTCGGCATGGTAGACTCCGGCGAGGACTGGGATTACCCTGACGGATCTGATCCGCGTTATCCGCTGCGCAGCGGCATCACAACGTCGACCGGCTACGACGATGAGGTACTCTCCTACCTGGACTCCCTCGGTGTCACCTCCGATAATCTGCAGTTTTATGTTGCAACACATCCGCACAGCGACCATATTGGAACCGGCGATACCATCGTGCGGCTGTATTCCCCCGACCGGGTTTATCTGCTCCCGTATGATGACAGTTATATCTATAATACTGCGCGTCTCTGGGACAATCTTTATGTCTACGACCAGCTTCTTACTGCTGTAGAAGAGACTGAAGGTGTGACCCTGATCCAGCATCTGAATCCCGGTGCCGCCTCCGCAGAAGAAGGATCTCCTGATTTTGCTTTTGGAAATTTCCAGATCCAGATTGTCAACTACGAGGAAGATTATCTCACAAGTCCAAAAGAGGACGCCAACCAGTTCTGTCTTGGTGTAATTGCCTCCGCAAACGACCACCGCGCTTTTCTGACGAGCGATATCGACGACGTCGAGGGCGATGCCAGCCGGATTGTTTCGAACTACGGGCTGTACAGCATTGATCTGATGACTTCCAATCATCACGGATATCCGAATGCTGTCGATGCAGACTATCTTGCTGCCGTCAACCCGGAATATTTTATCCAGACCGGTGACTTCCGTATTATGGATAACGATACCGTCGAGACCCTGACCTCGCTGGGGCTGCGCGTATTTTCCACGACAGAATATTCCGGCGATCTTCCGGCAGTCATTGCTGACTTTTCCGGTTCCGCGGTCACTTCCAACGTGGATGATACCTATGAAATTTACCGCGGCCGTTCTTCCAAGCTCGTTGCTTATCATGACGGCATCCCGTACAGCGGATTTTTCACCCGCGGCGGACAGAAATATTATGCAGACAGCAGCCATCTTCTCGTATGCTCCACTTCCTGGCGCGACACAGAAACGGGCATCGAATATACCTCCGATGAAAACGGCGTGATCACAAACGAACGCCACGTCATCGGCTGGGTAAAACGGGATGGAAAATGGTATTACTACAACGATGATGAAACACCGTATACCGGCTGGCTCACCCTCGACCACAAAACGTATTACCTCGGCGCGGACGGCGTTATGGCAACAGGCTGGCTTCTGCTTGATGGAGATTACTATTATTTTTCCGGCAGCGGTGAGATGCAGACCGGATGGCAGTTTATCAGCAACAACTGGTACTATCTCGCCAAGGATACCGGTATTATGTATTCGTCCGGATGGCACGCTGATCCGGAGACCAAAACGATGTACTATTTTTACACATGGGGAGGTGCCGCACGCAATACGACACTTACCTTAAACGGTTACCGCGTCAAATTTCTTTCCTGGGGCGGTATTTCCGGCAGCACCTGGCTGTACCATGACGGTGCCTGGTATTATGTACAGAAATATTCCTGCGTAACCAATGGCTGGTATCAGATCGATGGCGCCTGGTATTTTATGAATGCGGACGGTTCCCTAAAGCAGAACGAAAGTTCCTGTATGACAACAATCTCTACTTTGTAAATAAGAGCGGAAAAATGTATCAGAACCAGTGGCTGAAATGGGATGGAAACTATTATTATCTCAGAAGCTGGGGCGGTGCCGCACACGAAGGCTGGCTGCTGCTTCAGAATAAATACTATTATATTAATGAGGACTGTACACGGAAAACGGATGAAGCCTTTACGTATGATAACAATCTTTATTTTGTTGATGAAAACGGCGTCATGCCGGCAAACCAATGGGTGATCCGGGACGGTGTCTGGTACTTTACCTACAGCTGGGGCGGTGCGAGAAAATCGCAGTGGTTCTATTATAAAAACAACTGGTATTACTTCAACGATGATGCTTCCATGCAGACCGGCTGGGCAGAAATTGACGGAAAAACATATTATTTCCAGAGCTGGGGCGGATGCGTCACCGGGACGAAAAAAATTGACGGAACAACGTATGTGTTTGATAAAAACGGTGTTCTGCTTTCCGAAAAAGAAAGCTAGAAAAATCCATATAAAAATGCGGCAGAAACGAAAATCTCATTCGTTTCTGCCGCATTTTTTATAAATTTCTTTTCCGGAACAGTGCACGAACGCACTGCCGGTAAATTCCGGTTCCCAGAAACAGGGTCAGATAGGCGATTTTCCGCCCATTCGTGAAGTGATCGCCTTCCAGTACCAGAAGCGGATGCTTTTTAAGCTCTTTTGCCAGCCTCTTCGCAAGCGCCTTTTTCTCCGCGTCCATGGTTTCCAACAGCATCAGCTTGTCCAGCACGAAAAACCGCGCCCAGCAGCAGCGCACACCTGCTTCTTTTTTCAGCGCCGGGTGGCGTTCTTCCACGACATTCTGATTATGATCCCATACTTCCACCGAACCCAGATCTGACCAGCGAAAACCGCTTGTCGTGAGGCTTTCGCGCCGGTGCACATAATAGTATTTCTGTGCTGTGGAAAAGGCCACCTTCCGGCAGTGCTCCATTAACGGAACGATGACGTATGCATCCTCGGCGATTGTTTTCTCCGGATAGACAACGCCCTCGAAAATCTCTCTCCGATACAGCTTGCCCCACGGCATCACGCCGAACACGCGCGCCTTCATCACCTGGCGCAGTCCCTCCTCGCTGTCGGTCACAGATTCGATTCCCTCCTGTTTCAGATCCGGCACCGGCCTTCCTTCATAGAGATCGTATCCGCGGCAGATACTCATTTCGGCATCATATTTTTCCGCCAGACGATACAGTGTTTCCAGAAGATCCTCCGCTGCGAAATCGTCGCTGTCCACAAACGTGATATAACGCCCCTCTGCAAGCGCAACGCCCGCATTCCGCGCCGAACTGACGCCGCCGTTCTCTTTTTGGTGATAACGGATCCGCGCATCCTGTTCTGCGTATGTCCGGCAGATTTCACTGCTCTTGTCGGTGCTTCCATCATCTACAAGAAGCAGCTCCCAGTCCGTAAAAGACTGGGAGAGAATGGAATCCACACATTTTTTTAAAAATTTTTCTGCCTGATACACCGGGGTAATGATTGAAATTTCCGGCATTGTTTTATCCTCTTTCTTTATTTCTTACAGCAGTAGTGTATCCCCTTATACTGCTCATACGGATGATCGAGATCCAGAAACGCCGCATCGTGGTGCCCTTTCTGCTGTTCTTTCGGCGGCAGTTTCATATAATCGCCGAACGCCATGCGCAGATATGTGTCATATCCGACCGGAATCGGCAGGCGCTCATTCTCGAACGGAACCTCCATCGCCGATGCAAAAATCTTTTTCGGATATTTCCGGAGAATCGCCTGCGGTGCGCACATCTCGGTGATGCCGTCCACCCGCGGGCTGTCGATATCAAATTTTGTAATATAGTTCTCTGCCTGCTTCCAGATCCGGTACCGCATCTTCTGCGTCGGAGCCAGCGCCAGCAGAATCGTTCCCAGGTAATGCATAAACGCGCCGTGGCGTTCTTTGGTCGGAATAACCTGCGTGCAGAAGAGCTGGAAAATCTTTCCCTCGATCACTTGCCATTTCCGCGCAAGGTTTCCCGGTGCATAGCCCTCGATCGGGAGAATATCAAGTGCAACGCCGTGGCAGAGATCCATATCGACCTGCTCCTTTTTCACCTGCGTGGTGCGGCTGTCGCGGATGTTCGCAAACGTATGCGCATTGCAGAAGCCCTCTTTCGGGTACTCGAGCTTGTAGATTTTACTCTCCTCCTGTGTATCCCAGATTTTCAGGAACTTCTCGTAATCTTTCCGCGGCATGAAAAAGTCGAGATCATCGTCCCACGGAATAAAGCCGCCGTGGCGGATTGCACCGATACAGCCGCCGCCGCAGAGATAACAGGTCAGATGGTTTCTCTGGCACCAGTGGTAAAACATGACGGCCATTTCCAGATTTTTTTCCTGCAGCCGGCGCAGAATTTCGTCCTCGGTATTAAACATCTTTTTTCTCCTCTTCCTTTGCGTTCAGGCTGATCGTCTGTCCTTCCTCGAGCCCTTCTGTGCTCTCCTTTGTGAAGACAATCTTAAAGGTTGCAAGAATCAGCTTCAGATCCTCTAAAATCGAATAGCTTTCTATGTACATCAGATCCAGCTTCAACTTGTCGTATGCGGTCGTGTTGTACTTTCCGTAAATCTGGGCGTAGCGGTAAGGCCTGCCTTTACTTTCAGACGGTAAGCAAACTCCGGAATCGATTCCTCATATTCCTTTGCAATCTCCGGCCGCTCCGGGCGCGGTCCGACGACGCTCATATCGCCCTTGAAAATGTTCAGAAGCTGCGGCAGCTCATCAATTCTCGTCGCGCGGATCACCTTTCCGACCGGCGTAATGCGGCTGTCGTTCTTCGTTGCCAGACGGGCTACGCCGTCTTTTTCGGCATCCACGATCATGCTTCGGAATTTGTAGACATAGAATTCTTTTCCGCCGATCGTGAGACGTTTCTGTTTAAAGAACACCGGGCCATGGTCATACAGCTTGATGCAGAGCGCTGCGATCAGCATAATCGGCGACGTGATCACAAGAAGAATCGTCGATACAAGCAGATCCAGCAGGCGCTTGCAGAATCTCTGATCAAACGAAAGACCACTGTTTCGCGCGAGCAGAAGCGGTGTATCGAAAATATGGAGCGCTTCCGCTTTCCGTACCATAATATCCGACAGCTTCGGCGTCAGATAGACACGGATTTCTTTCGCATAGCAATATTTCAGCAGACGGTTGCGCAGCTCCGAATGAAGATCGCCCAGGATCACGCCCTCCTGACCGTATGCGTCAATCTGGCGGCAGAGCTCTTTCTCTCCCACTTCCACGCTCACCTTATGTGCTACAATATACTTGTCCGGCCGCTGGTTCATCTTCAGCTCCAGGCTTTCCATCGGGTATTCACCGTAAATCAGAAGCACCTCTCTTGGCGGAAAGAGACGCGCAAACGTCTTCTCAAAAAGCCAGGATACAATGCCTGCCAGCGCAAAGTCCACGAGTGTCATGCCGACCATCGGCAGAATGTACGGCAGGTGGCGCCACAGCAGGATAATCTGCAGATACATCAGCGCATTGGCACAGAATGCCGTCATCATCTGGGAATAGATGATGCTGCTTCCCTTCATGTAGCCGATCTTCATGCCGCCGTAAATGTACATGAAAACCAGAAGAAAAATACCGTAGATCACGACGATAATCTGATTTCCCTTATCCCAGAACGGCTCCAGCCACAGGTGGCTCGCATAGTATCTGTCCCAGAACACAGAAAAAACAGTGCATTCCAGAAGCACAATCGCCGCGACCGCCAGGACACGCATCAGATGTTTGTACTGTTCCCTGTTTTTATAGTTCATCAATCTCTTCCTCTCTTTTTGCCCTTACCGTAATACTTCCGCACACCGTTTACGGCATAGCACGCAAAACAGTACAGGGAGCGGAACGTTCCCATTCCCAGCTCGCGGTAAACACGGTAAGTCATTCCTGCAGAATGCAGTTTATTCCCCGATTTTCCTGTGCTGGACAGCCGGTATTTCAGCAAAGGCTCATCCACACCGCAGGCTTTCCCGTATTTTTTCAGGATCCGCAGCCAGTCCAGATAATCCTCGTGGCACTCGTCCTTTTCCATCGGGAATTCCAGCAGAACGCTTCTTTTGGCCAGTACCGACGAGCAGCCGATCACGTTGCCGCGCAGCAGCATTTTGTAGGTGATCCGCTCCGGGACAGAAAAAATCTTCTGCTTTTCCGGTTCCTGATCGTAAATCAGCTCCCGACCCGTACAGCAGAGCACATCACCGGTCTTTGCAAGGGCTTTTTCCTGCTTTTCCAGTTTTTCGGGATCCCAGTAATCATCCGCGTCCAGAAAGGCAATGTAATCGCCCTTTGCGAGCTGTACACCGCGGTTTCTGGATGCGGACGCTCCTTTGTTTGTCTCATTCCGGATATACCGTACCCGGTCATTTTCTCCGTAACGCCCCATCTTTTCCATCGTATCGTCCGTGGAATGGTCGTCGATCACCAGGATTTCCAGCGGGGTTTTTGTTGTCTGGCAAAGGACTGAGTCGATTGCCTGAAACAGTGTTTCTGCACCGTTGTACGAAGGGATTACTACTGAAATCATGTATTTTCCTCTCTTACTTTGTCTGCTGCATCTGTTTTTTAAATTTTCCAGCAGCAAACCTCCTACTTTTATAGCATATCTGCACGGGCTTGTCAATTTTACGCCGGGATCTGCTGGTTTTTCTTTCTTACATGTAATTCTATGTGAGCTTTAAAAACGCCAGTAAATAGAACAGAATTCCTCCGAACAGTGCTCCGTTTCCGCCGTTTTTCTGCCCCGTCTTTTTTCCGATGGCAGTTCCGGCATACATCGCCGCCATTCCGACCGCGAAGGAGGCAAAAAAGATCTGTCCTCCTGTCACCGGAAGATCCGCGGCAAAGACGCCGGAGACAATTCCATCCACCGACATCGAAACCGCCAGCAGGCCAAATTCCAGTGGGTGGAGCTGTTTTTCCAGATGTTCCAGTCTTGCTTCTGGTTTTCCCTGCTTTTTTCTTCTGCGTTTTCTCAGTTCTTCGAAAATTTTCAACGTTCCCATAAGAAAAAAGCAGCCCGCACCCACTCTGGTTCCCCATTCCGGTCCTGCGGACTGCAGAAATCTTTTTCCAAACTGCGCGGAAGCAACCAGGGCAGCACTGCAAAACAGATTCAGCAGCGCCGTCATGCCGGGTGAAATTCTCGTATTGCTGCTTCCATATCCGATGCTTACTGCAAAGTTATCGGCTGAGAGCGCCGCAGCAAGCAGAAGCAATTCTACCATATGACACGCTCCGTCATTTCTCACTTTACAGTATTCGTCTGTTTTTCAAACCGTGCATCCCGGGAAGGCAGTTCTTTTTCTTATTCCACTGCTTTCCGGAATTCCCGGATTTTTTCTCCGAAGTGCGATACATCGGTGCAGAAAATGCTCGAAGTTCCCGCCACAAAAATGCTGGCTCCAAAGGAACGCAGCGTCGCGCCGTGCTCCTTCGTAATGTTTCCGTCCACTTCTAAAATGATGTCCTCCCGGTGCATCTCCTGCAGAAATTTCTGCAGCTTTTCCGCCTTGCGCAGCGTACTCGGCACAATTTTCTGTCCGGCAAAGCCCGGATTCACCATCAGAAGATTGACGCCGTCGATATAATCAAGCACTTCCTCGATCTGCCCGATCGGTGTCGCCGGGTTGATCGCGAGGAACCGCTTGCAGCCGTACGGCACGAGGTAATCGAGCGCGCGCTGCACCTGGAAAGTGCTCTCATAATGAATCGTCACGATGTCCTCTTTGTAAATGCCGATCCACGGCAGCTTGTACTCCGGGTCTTTAATCATCAGATGAAGATCGAGCGGAATACTCGTCAGTTCCCGCAGTCCGCGGATGTAGTCGACGCCAAGGCCGAAGTTCGGAACGAACTCGCCGTCCATCACATCGATATGGAGATATTCGACTTTTTCTTTTTCAAATACATCGATCGTCGCCTGCAGATCCACAAGGTTTGAGCACATCATGGATGCCGATATCTGACTTTTTCTCATATTTCTACTCCCATGAAACCATTACTTTGCAGTATGGCTCTTTATGATTTTTCATCAGTTCCAGTCCGTCCATCAGCTTTTCGGACGGGAAACAGTGCGTGATCAGCGCCTGTGCCGGGATTTTCTTCTTCGAAAGCGCATCGAGTGCCTCCGTCCAGTCGCAGGCTTCATCTTTTTCATAAGAAGAATTCCACGTTCCCATCAGGTTCAGCTGTTTGCGCAGGATGCGCCAGTACACGTTCTTTTCCATCGCAAGATCGCCCGATGGATTTCCCATCAGCACGATGCTTCCGCCCGGTCTTGCAAGAAGAACTGCACTGGAAACGGCCTGCGGCGTTCCGACCGCTTCTACTACAACATCCGCCTGAATCGCTTTACTCTCCTCTTCCGTCACATATGAGATGCCCGGGATCTGTTCTGCGATCGCACGTTTTGCTTCGCCCCGTCCAATCACAAAAACGGTTTCGGCGCCGAGCGCTTTCGCCCACGCTGCCGCTGCAAAACCGATCATGCCCGTTCCGATCACTGCTGCGGTATCGCCCGGCTTCACACCGCTTCGTTTCACCGCATGAAGCGCCACAGAGAGCGGCTCCAGCATTGCTGCCTCGCGGAAGCTGACGTTTTCCGGCAGCTCCATCAGGTTCCAGTCCGGCACGGCCACGTATTCCGCAAAGCCGCCGTCCCGGCGCGAGCCGAGGTAATCGTAGTGTTCGCACATCTCATATTTTTTCTGCCGGCACTGCGGCAGGTGCGGCATGGGATCAGCGGGAAAATGCCGACCCGTTTTCCAACTCGCTCTTCCGGCACACCCTCGCCGTATGCGGCAACCACGCCTGAAAACTCGTGACCCGGAATCGTTGGAAAATGGTATGTTCCGTTTGTGAAAATCCGCGGAATATCGGAGCTGCAGATTCCTGATGCCTTTACCTGCACCAGAACCCAGCCGGATGGGATTTCCGGTTTTTCGATGTCTTCCCTTCTTAAATCATTGACTCCATGCAGCTCGTATGCTCTCATTTCGTTTCTCCTTCCACAATCGTACAGAAACGCTCCAGGTCGCTCCTTGTTGTAATCTTAAAGTTCCGCTCATCCCCTGGGATCATCGCCACATCCATTCCATGGCGGTAGGCAATTTCACTCGTTCCCCTTGTGAGGGACAGCTCCTCTTTCGATGCTTCCCGGTTGATCTTCGCGTACGGATGCAGCCGGAAGGCTTCCGGCGCCTGACCGGCAAACAGCGTGCTGCGCTCCAGCAGATGGTCAATTTTCGTTCCGTCGCTGCTCTGATAGATCGTGTCCTTCATCGGCAGCACCGGCATACAGCCTCATGATCGGCAAGCGCCGCAAGGCAGTCGCCAATCAGCTGTTCGCTCACCAGAGGCCGCACGCCGTCGTGGATGATCACACCGTCGTTCTCCGATACGGAATCCTCCACGCAGACGGTAAGGCCATTATGAATGGATTCCTGCCGCGTATCCCCGGCATCCGCAAAGGCGAGAAATTTCGTAATCCCGTCTTCTTCCATCCATCCGCGGATCTTCTCTCTCCAGGCATCTGCCGCCACGATGACGATTTTCTCAACGGCACTGCTTTTCTGAAACTGCTCCAGCGTATACAGCAGAATCGGTTTCTTTTCCACTTCCAGATACTGCTTCGGAAAATCCCCCATCTGCATTCTCGTTCCGATTCCCCCCGATAGTATGATTGCGTAATTCATCTTAAGCCTTTCCTTTGCTCTTTTTACTCTCTTTTTTTCGCTCTTCTTCCAGCTCTTTTAAAAAGTCTCCCAGTTCTCCGGAGGCGTTCTCCAGCAGGTACGACTTCGTTTTCTGTTCTTTCTCCAGATAGTTTTCCCGGATCTGGCCGTTTGTATGTTCAATCTCGGTGCGCAGATCCCGTGCGGAGAGACGATGCGCGCCCGCTCCCATAATGATGATCTGCTCGAGACCGTCCGAGGAAGCCACCGTTACGTTGCCGTTGTGGCCGATCCTGTGAACCGTTTTCTCGATGTACTGGTCAGCCGTCTCCGCCTCTTTCGTATAAACGACATGAATATTATGGTACATGCCGACCTCACCCTGGTTGCCTTTTACTTTGTAGGCATCAAAGACAAGAATCAGCGTCATTTTTTTATATCCCTGATAATTTGACAGGATGTCCATCAGTTTTCCTCTGGCGCTCTCAATATTATACTTCGCCAGCTCATTTAAATCATCCCATGCAAAAATAATGTTATAGCCGTCCACCAGCAGATATTCCTCCTGCGGCTCCTTCGGGCGGTTTGATTTTGCATATTTGGGATCCCCGATGCCGGACGACGAGGTGACCGGACGTGTCCGCCGCTCGAAACCGGCGCGCTTCCGCTCCACTTTGCCGTATGTCCTCGTAAAGATTTCTTCCAGCTCCTTTGCCTCCTGCAGGGAAGCTGCCATCGGCACGCGGTCGGATGCTTTTTTTGCTTTCTGCACAGAGGATGCTCCGCCGCTCCGGTCTGCCGCAGATTCGGCTGAATCGCTTTCTTCTTCCGGATTTTCCAGCGTGTATTCCAGATGCATATGGTCTTCCACTTCATTCCATGGAACGACAAAGCCTGCCCCGTGGGCACAGAACACAGAACCCGTCGGATTTTCCACATCCGCCTCGGAATCGTAGCCGATGGAGGCAATCACTTCCTCCGCGTTGTGACACGGCTCATATCCTTTTAAGGTACAGAACACTCTTCCGCGTCCCCGGCTGTAAGCAGTCACTTCTTTCTGATAATCCCGCATCGTCACAACCGGTGCGGTTCCGGTGATCACTGTCATATCGCCTTCCATTTCCGGCGGTTCAAAGCTGCCGTACATCCGCTGGATATCGTTCAGCGCCCGTCCCGTCGATTCCGACGGAATTTCCAGACGGAACGCATAGACCGGCTCCAGCAGAACGGATTCTGCTTTTTTCAGCCCCTGCCGCACCGCACGGTACGTCGCCTGGCGGAAGTCGCCGCCCTCGGTGTGCTTAATGTGCGCACGGCCCTTGACTAGCGTGATTTTCATATCGGTAATCTCCGACCCGGTCAGCACGCCGGGATGCTTCCGCTCCAGCAGATGTGTGAGGATCAGACGCTGCCAGTTGCGGTCCAGGGTGTCCTCGCTGCAGACGGTTCCAATCTGCAGTCCGCTGCCCGGTTCTGCCGGCTCCAGCAGCAAATGAACTTCCGCATAATGGCGCAGCGGCTCGAAATGGCCGACACCCTCCACGGTACTGCGGATCGTCTCTTTGTATACAATATTTCCGGCTCCGAATTCCACCCATTCGCCGAAACGCTCGTGGATCAGACTCTTTAAGATCTCGATCTGCACCTCACCCATGACCTGCGCATGGATTTCCGCGAGGCGCTCATTCCAGACAATGTGGAGCTCCGGGATTTCTTCTTCTAACTGGCGCAGTTTTCCAAGCATCTGATGGACATCGCAGTCCGGCGGAAGCTCGATGCGGTACGTCAGCACCGGCTCCAGCACCGGTTTTTCCGCCTCGGTTTCGTTGCCGATGCCCTGACCGGAGAAAGTGCTGTTCAGTCCCGTTACGGCACAGATCGTCCCCGCCGGTGCTTCCTGTACCATCGTATAGCCCGCACCGGAATAAATACGGATCTGGTCTGCCTTTTCTTCGCCGAGCATCTGCTTCACCTTCAGCACGCCGCCCGTGATTTTCAGATGCGTCAGACGGTTTCCTGCCGTGTCCCTTGAAATCTTAAAAACGCGCGCGCCAAAATCCCCGCCGTACTCCGGCGTTTTTGTAAACCGGTCCAGAATTTTCAGAAATTCCGTCACGCCCTCCATCTTGAGTGCAGAGCCAAAGCAGCACGGAAAAACCTTCCGCTCTGCGATCATCGTGCGGATCTGGTCTTCTTCCACGCTTCCCGTTTCCAGATACTGCTCCAGCACGTCCTCATCACACATGGCGAGTTCTTCCAGCAATTCTGCGTTCTGGAGATCCTGCGAGAAATTCAGGCAGTGCTCTGAGAGACGGCTCTGCAGTTCTTCCAGCAGTTTTTCCGCATCCGTGCCCGGCTGATCCATCTTGTTGATAAAGAGAAAGACCGGGATCTCATACCGCGCGAGCAGCCGCCACAGGGTTTCCACATGCCCCTGCACGCCGTCCGCACCGCTGATCAGAAGAACCGCATAGTCCATGACCTGTAAAGTGCGCTCCATCTCCGCCGAGAAATCCACATGGCCCGGCGTGTCAAGGAGTGTGACCTCCGTCTCGTTCAGCTTCAGCACGGCCTGTTTGGAAAAGATCGTGATGCCCCTTGCTTTTTCCAGTTCCTCCGTGTCCAGAAAGGCGTCCTTGTGATCCACTCTTCCGGCTTTCCGGATCTGGCCTGTTTTATATAAAACTCCCTCTGCCAGCGTCGTCTTTCCCGCATCGACATGCGCTAAAATGCCTACCGCCAGTTTTTTGGTTTTTTCCATTTTTGTTTCATCCTGTCTGTATGATTCATATTTTTCAGGCCCCCTCATCCCCTGCGGCCCGACTCACTGCTTATTGTACCACAAAACCTCTCATTGCGGAACCCCGGAGTGAAACGCAAAAAATCTCAAAGCGGATTTCTCTCCTGCTTTGAGATTTTTTATGCTATGTTCTGTTTTATCTCTCCCCCGCCATCGGCTGCCGATCTGCAATTTTCAGGAAAACAAATCCCAGTGCAAAGAAAATCGCCAGGCATGCAACCGCCACGTTGATCGTTCCGCCTGCCAGTTTTACAGCTGCAATAACTGCAGAACCGAGGAACGATGGTTACTCTGTCTTCCAACGTCATATCCGTTTCTTTTAAAAGTTCATTTGCAAGAAGTGTACCGTACTCTGCATGATGGGCAACCTGCATACAGTGTTTCTGCGAATGATCCGTATATCCCAGCTGTCCCAGGTTTTCGTTTCCTTTTTCAGATATGCGCTGCATCCATTCCAGACTCCAGCCTAACCGCTGTATTTTTGCTGTTCCTGCCATTTCTTTCAGAATATTTTTTACTACAATCACGATCGTAGCACATTTGTATTTTAACTGCTATCCTGTTCCTATAAGGTCTATATCAAATGATTGTTAAATTTTTTATATTTTTGATGCAGTCAGGCGGGGTTCTGTTACAGCAGAAAAGCACTGCAAATACAGATGGATGTATTTACAGTGCTTATTTTGAGATTATTTTTGTTTTTTAATTCTGTGCGTCTTCGTATTCTTTTACTTTTTCTTCATACTGCTCCTGGCTCTCGATCGTATGTTTTACAATATGACCGTGCTCTTTCTGCTTATGTGCCAGATCCCGGCCAGGACGCGGTGCATATTCGTCTTCCGGGATTTCGAGTGCATTGGCGGTGGCGTGAATGATACCGTTGCTGCTGTAGGTGGCACCGCTCAAGGCGTCGATGTTAAGGCTCTGTTCTTCTTTCATCTGCCCTATCACGTAAGGCGCTGCACGGAAAAAGTATTCCTCGGTGTCGCAGTAGGAAGGATGGAGATGTCGGTCACTTTCTGGTTTTCTACCGTTACCTGCACTTCGACATCCCCGCGGAAGGCATCGGCGGTACCCGTGCAGATGCCGTCTTTCAGGTCGTGGAAACGGCCGGCGTCCAGGAATGCCTGTTTTTCTTCCGTTGTATCCGTCGATTCAGATGCTGTATTTTCCTGTACAGTATTCTCATCTCCGGCGGCTTCTTTTAACGCATTTTGAGTGGCCTCAATCAACCCTTTACTGCTGTAGGTGGCGCCGGAAACGGTATCTATCTCCTCGGCACTCTGTTTTTTCATGATTTCCGAAAAGATTCCTGACTTTGCTCTGTCCAGATATGTCTGATCATCCTCGGCGTTCTCTATCGTCAGTCCGGTTATCGTTCCCTGTTCCACTTTTACGGAAACGGTCACGGTTCCGCGGTAGCCTTCTCCACTTCCGGAATAAGTGCCGTCCTGGAATCTGCTGTCCAGATTCTGTTCTGCCGTATCAATGGCCGCATCACCTGCTGTCTTACCAACGGAACCGCTCTCGCTCCGGATCAGGAACTGTGACGCTGCAATCGTAAGGCAGGTCACCCCGACACCGATCCACACGCTGTATCGGTACTTCCAGTGTGCATTGTTCTTCAGACATCCGTTTATACATACCCCGCATCCAATACACTCGCCGCCTGCCGTCTGCTCTTTTTCTGTCAGATCAATTCCCATGGTACATTTTGCAGTACAGAGACGGCAGCTTCCGCATTTGCTCCGCGGTTTTACAATTTTTAACAGCGTACATCTGGAAATCATGCTGTAGATGGCTCCTATGGGACAGAGATACCGGCAGAAAAAGCGCTGGATTAAGACGGATCCGACGAAAATCACCAGAATCAGCGCACCGCCAATCGAAAACATCGGCTTCACGCCCGGCCAGTGTCCGATGGAACTGTACTGTCCAAACACCTGCCACGGCCCTGCGATGTTCCATTTTATCATACCGCTCCATACGAAGACTGCCCAGAACAGGAGCACACCATATTTGATCCAGCCTGTTGGAACATTTCTTCCACTCTTCTTTGAATTTGAATGCAGGTTTTTCGCACCTGCTTTTCGAAACCGCTTTTTCAGCTTATTTCCTGCAAACCACAGAAAATCCTGCACAGCCCCGAAGCTGCAGAAATATCCGCAGAAAAACCGTCCCACAATAATCACCGCCGGAACCGTCGCCAGCACCATCCATACCGAATACCTGATCCGTTCCCACGAAACCGTCCCCTGATAAACTGCGGAAATAATCGTCCCAACCGCAGAAAACTGCGCCTCAAACAAGCCCGGGATCAGCAGGAAAGAAAGGATCTGAATCACTGCTTTCGGCCAGTTTCTTTTGTCTTGTTTTTTCAAATTTGTTCCTCTTTTCTTATGTTTAACGTTTCATCTCCATTACCGGACCATTCGATTTATGTTCCTGGATTAATTCACAAATCTCCGAAAGATTCATTGCCGGGAAATCTCCGGGGACGGTATCCTTCAGGGCACTTACTGCATTTCCGATGGATACTGCCTGTGACAGTAAAAAACCCTCATAAATCGTGTATTTTCTGCACATTTATGAGGGTTTTATATTTTTGCGTTATTTTTACAAATTCACAGTTGAATTATGCGTTCATCTGTTTAGCAACTTCCTCAGCAAAGTTCTCTTCTTTCTTCTCGATTCCTTCACCGGTCTCGAAACGAACGAAACCTTTTACTGCTACGGTTGCGTTGTTTGCTTTAGCAACCTGTGCTACGTACTGAGCTACGGACTGTTTTCCGTCTTCTGCTTTTACGTATACCTGGTCAAGCAGGCAGATCTCTTTGAGCTCTTTGTTGATACGGCCCTGGATCATTCCCTGGATAACTTTTTCCGGTTTCTGAGACTCTTTCGGGTCGTTCTGAATCTGAGCCATGAGGATTTCTTTCTCATGTGCGATGTAATCAGCGCTTACTTCGTCGCGGTTTGTGTACTGCGGACGAAGAGCTGCAATCTGCATTGCAACGTTTTTAGCCATCTCTTTGAGGTCATCGTTTACAACATCTGTCTCAACGTCAACCAGAACACCGATTTTACCGCCCATATGAGTATAAGAAGCAACGAAACCGTTCTCCTCTTTTACCTGCTGGAAACGACGGATGTTCATGTTCTCGCCGATGGTAGCGATCTGATGAGCCAGCTCTTCGCCAACGGTCTCGTTGGTATCGAATTTCCAAGGCTCTGCCAGGAATCCTTCTACGTCTGCTGCAGTTGTATCCATAGCCTGCTCTGCAACCTGTGCTACATAGCCACGGAATTTCTCGTTCTTTGCAACGAAGTCTGTCTCAGCGTTTACTTCTACAGCGACAGCTTCTTTCCATCCTCGGATACGTTCAGCATAACGATACCCTCAGCTGCGATTCTGCCAGCTTTTTTCTGAGCAGTAGCAAGTCCTTTTTCTCTCAGGAACTCCATTGCTTTGTCCATATCACCTTCGGTAGCTGTAAGAGCTTTCTTGCAGTCCATCATACCAGCACCGCTTACTTCTCTTAACTCTTTTACCATTGCTGCTGTAATAGCCATTGTTTTATTCCTCCGTATACGTGATTCAGCAGACTGCATCTTCATGCCGGTCTGCTATTGTGAGATTCGCCGAAGGGAACCTGAATTTCAAGTTCCCCCCAGTTCATTACTTCGCGTAAATTATTCAGCGTCTGTCTCTGCTGCTTCTTCGTATGCAGCTTCCTCAGCCTCGCCCTGTTTTGCCTCGATAACTGCGTCTGCCATTTTGGAAACGATCAGTTTTACGGCACGGATAGCGTCGTCATTACCCGGAATTACATAGTCAAGCTCTTCCGGATCGCAGTTGGTATCGCAGATACCGATCAGCGGAATTCCCAGTGTATGAGCTTCCTGTACGCAGATTCTCTCTTTTTTCGGATCTACTACGAAGATAGCGTCCGGCAGTCTCTTCATTTCTTTGATACCGCCAAGGTTTTTCTGCAGTTTTGCAAGCTCTTTCTTTAACTCAATGACTTCTTTTTTCGGAAGAACTTCGAAGGTGCCATCCTGCTCCATGGTCTCGATTGCTTTCAGTCTTGCAATACGGCTCTGGATGGTTTTGAAGTTGGTCAGCATACCGCCGAGCCATCTCTCGTTTACATAGTACATTCCGCAGCGCTCTGCCTCAACAGCGATAGCGTCCTGAGCCTGTTTTTTGGTTCCTACGAAAAGGATTGTGCCGCCGTCTGCTGCGATGTCTGCAACAGCTTTGTATGCGTCATCTACCATTCCTACAGATTTCTGCAGGTCGATGATGTAGATACCATTACGCTCTGTGTAGATGTACGGAGCCATTTTAGGATTCCATCTTCTTGTCTGATGTCCGAAATGAACACCGGCTTCCAGTAACTGTTTCATTGAAATTACGCTCATTGTTTTATCTCCTTATGGTTTTATTCTTCCCCATGTTTTTTCACCTTGGAACCTGTTTTTCAAAAAACAGGCACCATCCTTGGTACCGCATGGGTGCTTATTGTGCAACAGTAAGATTGTATCACAGAGTTTTTTTCATGACAAGCATTTTTTTCGCGGATTCTGCGGTTTTTTTCTGTTATTTTTGTGTTTTTCCCTGTTTATCCTTTAAAAACAGATACCAGAACGTTCCGGCGCAGATTACCGCTTCCAAAAAGATGAACATCCATGCACCTGCCGGCGCTTTTTGGGTCATCCAGGATACGAACTGGCTCCGGTAAAGTCCCCAGATATTTTCTGCCATGTGCGCAAGAACCGGGGCAAGGAGTGTTCCGCACCGCTCATAAATAAGGATCAAAAGCACACTTACCACGGCTGCATAGACAAACTGCGTCACATTGCCGTGATATGCACCGAACAGCAGACATGATGCTGCGATGCCCCAGCCGGTTCCCCAGAAATCTTTTGCCCTGCGGTAAATCATGCCGCGGAAAACAATTTCCTCTGCGGCCGCGCTCAGCACACCGACGGACAGGATCAGAAGCAGCGGGTTCTGTCCTTCATAAATCTTTGATGCCATGTCCTGATATCCGGAAAAGATTCTGGTAAAGCCGGTCACGTTCATTACAGTATTCAGGAGATGGCCGAAGGTCATAACCAGCAGAATACAGGCGGCTGCCTCTGCCGCACTCCACCGTTTTTCCGGTTTCGGGAACATGCCTTCATCTTTTTTGTACTGTTTCCAGAGAACCGGGATCGCCGCCAGACTGCCGATTGCTGATGCAAGAACGGATGTCGCGTGCATACGCTCTTCCAGATAACCGCCGGTCGTAAACGTCATCAGGATCAGCGCCAGAAGTACGGTTGCTCCGATCAGAAACAGTTCGTACGTCAGAAGCGGTTTTAAAAGACGCCATAGCTTCCGCTGGATAGGAATTACGATTTCCTCCGTTTTTGGCTCTGTTTTCGCTGTCCTTTTTTCTTTTATATTCTCTGCTTTTTTCTCTTTCGGCGCAAAGATTCCTGTTCCACTTTCTCCTCTTGTCAGCCACGGGATACGCTCCGGCTTCATTTTTTTGATGCGGTCGCGTCTTTTCTTCTCTTCTTTCGGATCCTCCGCCAGCAGTTTCAGTTCTTCCGGTGTATCACATACCTTTGCGGCACCTGCTGCCTCGAGTTCTTCTCTTCCGCCGTACCCATACGATACGCCGACACAGAGCAGTCCGTTTTCTCTTGCCCCGATTACGTCATAGCTTCTGTCACCAACCATCACCACGTCGGAACGGCTGTCTTCTGCTCCGAGTCGGCGCAGCGTCTCTGCGATGACTTCTCCTTTGTCGGTTCTGGTTTCGTTCATTTCTGAACCGGTTACTACGGTAAAATACTTTCTGATTTCGAAATGCTCCAGGATCTGCTCCACGTATTTTTCCGGTTTGGACGATGCTACCGCCAGAATTTTTCCCTTCTCTTTCAGATACGCCAGAACCTCCGGGATTCCCTCGTATACTTCATTTTCAAAAATGCCCTCTGCCTCGTACCGCTCCCGGTATTTTGTGATGGCCTGCTGTGCTTCTTCGCAGCCAAGGCCTGCAAAATTCATGAAAGATTCCAGAAGCGGCGGTCCCACGTAACAGTTCAGTTTTTCCAGATCCGGCTCTTCGATGCCAAAGGATGCCAGCGCATACTGTACGCATCTTGTAATTCCAGGACCGGAATCGGTCAGGGTTCCGTCCAGATCAAATAATATCATATCTGACATACTCTTATTTCCTCTTTTACTTTTTTATCGTATGACATGTCTTTTATTCTAGCATATCGAAATTAGAAATACAAACAAAACCGGATCAGGCTATTTTCTGCAGAGTGCACGCAGATAGCGGGTGGTCTGATTCTGAATTTCGGCAATGGCACGAATCAGGTTCCAGAGGCGCCTTAAGGACTGCAAGAGGCGGGTTCCTTTTGGTTTCTGGCTGGTTCTTTGGCTGACAAGTGTGGAAGTTTTTGGTTTCACGTTGACTTCCCACGGTTTCATGGTTCGTACAATGCCGTCTGCGCCACGCACTTTTACAGTGATGCGGTTGTAGCCTTCGGAAAGGCTCTCGGCTTTCAGACAGATTTTGTTTTCTTTCCATTCGTATTCGGCTTCGGAGCCATTTACCATGCAGGAAAGAATTTCAGCCGTGTCGGCGGCTCCCTCGAGCAGAATTTCCGGGGTATAACCGGGATCTATTTCGACGCTGGTGTCGGCCGGGCGGATAATCAGGGGGTTCGGCACTTCGAAATCTTCGTCTGCTATCTGTGATAATATGAAATCGGCGATGATCTGCGGCCGTATTTGAGATGGCTCTCCCGGCAGTCTCAGATGGAGTTTCGGCAGGCGGAGGACTGCTTTCTTCTGTTTGTAGCGGAGTATCATCTGGATCTTGGGTCACCTCCTCGGGCGTGGCTGCAGCAACGGGCAGCTGTTCGTCTGTTTTGAGTTCTTCTTTCTCCGGAGACGATTGCCCGGGCTCCGTTTGTTCCTGCTTTTCTGTGTTTGACTTTCCGGCATCTGGCATTACGGTAGGCTCCTCTTTTTCTGGTGCTTTTGTTTCCGAGGTTTGATTTTCTGACTCTTTTTCGGTTGACGGAGATTCCTGCTTCGTTTCTTCCATATCAGGCTTTTCCGGTTCCGAATCTTCTGGCATCAAATTTTCCGTTCCGGATTTTTCTGAACCTGCATCTTCATAATCTGGTTTTTCTGTGTCCATTTCTCCAAAATCCGTTCTCTCCGAATCTGACTCTTCTGTCTCTGATTCTTTTGTATCTGTTTCTTCACATCCTTCCTCTGATTCCGATTCCCCGGAACCCATATCTCCTGCCTCCGGCAATTCTTCTGGCTTCCCCGATTCTGAATCCTCCGAAATTTCTTCCTCCTCTTCTTCCCACCTTTCCGCTGGTTCTTTCTCCGGATCCGGAATTACCGTCGGGGGAAGCATTTTTTCTTCTTCTGTCTCTTTCTTTCCGGTCTCTGCCGGATCTGTTTTCTCTTCCGGCGGCTCTGGTTCCTGCTCTGGTTTCTCTTCTATAGGCGGTTCTTCTTCTGACTTTTCGTCCGGCAGCAGTTCCTCCGGTCCGGCTTTCCCGTCTGCATCTGTCACATCACTGTTCTCGATGATTTCAGCTTCTAATTCCACGCTTTCCACCGCACTTGCGGCCTCGCCTGTCGTCTGCTGTGTCTCCGCATGGACTTCGATTCCCTGGACGGCCAGGAATCCTGTCATCATTGCGCATATGGTCTTTTTTCTCATCCTGCTTCCTCCCATCTTTTTCTGATCTGCTGATAAAAAATGTCCTCCTCCATTCCCGGAATTTCTGCTGCCTCGTTGAGGTACTGTTCTGTTTTTTCCTGCATGTCGAACTGAAGTGCCAGCTCTGCGGCCCTGAGCAGATTTTTCCGCCGGTTTCCATCCTGTCTGCTGCACAGAAGCCGTTCGTAATAGAGAAAGCTCTCCTGGCACCAGTCCTGTTCTCTTTCCCCATCCCCAGATTTTCCGCCAAGATAGCACGCATCCGCCAGTCTCTGCCAGATAACCGCCTCCCACTGCCCCTCCATATTCTCGCCTGCGGCCTTTTCCAGCACTTCGATTCCTTTCCGCATGGCGTCTATGTCATTTTCACGCGCCAGTTCTTCGGAAAAACTGAAATACATTCCTGCAACAGCAAGATATCTGCGGCAGCGTTTTTCTTTTTCCGGCTCCTGCTGCGTGTCATCATAAAATTCAGCCAGCAATGGCTCCATCTGCATTTTTTCCCTTGCCGCATCATCCGCCAGACAGTATTCCACAAGTTCCTGCTCCACACGCCCCGCCTGACTGAGATGGTCTGCCTTTAAGAACGCTTCCCGCGCTTTCTGGTAGTTCGGCAGACTGCCTTCTTCCACCGGATTTCCGCAGAACCAGAGATCGCCCTGCTCCTCCCATTCGTCTGCCGCCGGAAACTGCCCCCATGGCATCCTGCTGGCAACTGCAGCCGCTCCTCCTGTCAGAAAAGCAAAAACTGCAAAGATCCGCAGAGTCTTCCTGCCTTTTTGCTTTCTTTCCAGCCGCCGCAGTGCCTTTTTGACTTCTCCGGCAGACGCATACCGCTCCTCCGGCTTTTTCTGCATACACTTTTCCATCACCCGCCAGAGTCCTCTTTTCTGCCGCTTTTTCGCATGCTTCGCCATTGCCGCAAGCAGTGCGCCGAGTGCATAAAGATCGGAACGGGCGTCACACTTCCCGTCATACTGCTCCGGCGCTGCATAACCGCGGGTTCCATAACGGACTTCCACACCCGTTTCTTCTGTTCCGGCTGCACCGAAATCCACAAGGTATATTTCACCACGCTCTGTTATCATCACGTTGTCCGGCTTCAGATCCCGGTAGAAAACCGGCGGGTTCTGTGCATGGAGATAACAGAGAATCCCGCTCAGGGCAATTCCCGTTTTCAGAATTTCCCGGCTGGAAAACCGTTCTCCCTTACGCATACGCTGTCCGATAGATTTTCCGTTTACAGCTTCCATCACCAGAAAGCTTTTTGTCCCACTTTCCAGAAGTTCCACCGCACAGGGAATCCCGGGATATGAAAACTTCTGTAAAAGAAACGCTTCTCGGCGCAGTTTTTCCCTGTCACATATACTTACCTTGACTGCATACCGCTTTCCGGATCCAGTTTTCTCTGCAAGATAAACGACAGACGTTGCCCCTCTTCCGAGCACTGACAGCAGGCGATACTTCCCTCCCGGAAGTTCTACTTTTCCAATGATCCCGCCTCCTCTTTTTACGTCAAAGTGTTTGTCAGTCCGATATTCTGTTTTTGTACATGGATATAAATTGAGCCGAATGGCTCTTCGATAGAGTAATATAGAATCGATTTTTCAGGACGAATGTCCAAGCGGATGAAAAATCGTGATGTAAGTATAACACAACAGCCGCCGTTTCCGCAAGAACTACAGAAGCCGACGGCTGCCAAAAAAATCGCCTGTTTTTTATCTATTTTTTCCCTCTTGACGAATCTTACATCCGTTCCGGTGCCGAGAATCCCAGCAGGTCGATGCAGGTCTCAAGTACCTCGCGGACAAGATCCAGCAGTGCCAGGTAAGATGCTTTTCTTGCCTCATCCTGCTCACTTAAGATCTTGGTCTCGTGGTAGAAATGGTTGAACTCGTTTGCAAGCTCGTAGATATAAGCACAGATCTTATGCGGTGCTTTCTCCTCGAATGCGTTCTCCACAACGCCGTTGAAACGGGATACGGAAAGCATCAGAGCTTTCTCGCTGTCGCTCTTCGGTGCCAGAAGTGCGCCTTTCTTCAGTTCATTTCCCTCTTCTTTATATTTTCCGAGGATGGATTTTGTACGAACGATCGTGTACAGGATGTACGGACCGGTGTTTCCCTCGAAGGAAGTAAATCTCTCAACATCGAATACATAATCTTTCGATGCCTGGTTGGACAGGTCACCGTATTTAATAGCAGACAGTCCGACAATCTGTGCCGTTCCTCTTGCATCCGTATCTTTTACGCTGCGGTTCTCCACGATTTTCTGATACATCTCATCGTTGATCTCGCCGATCAGACGCTCCAGACGCATAACGCCGCCCTCACGGGTCTTGAACGGTTTTCCGTCTTTTCCGTTCATGGTACCAAAGCCGATAAAGGAAAGAACGGTATCATCATTCACCAGTTTTGCTTTTCTTGCACAGCGGAAACACTGTACGAAGTGAAGCTCCTGACGTTTGTCTGCCAGATAGCAGATCTCGTCCGGCTTGTACAGTTTCATACGCTGGATGATGGTTGCCAGGTCTGTCGTATCATACAGAGCTGCCCCATCGGATTTTAAGATCATGCACGGCGGGATCTCTTTTGTGTCTGTCTCTTCTTTGACATCAACAACGAGTGCGCCCTGGTCATAATGTGCATAACCATTGTCTTTCAGGTAATCTACCATGTCTGGAATGTACTCCTGTGCATCGGACTCACCCATCCACAGATCGAAATGAACGTCGAGGTTTCCATAGTTCTTTTTCAGATCGGCAACAGAAACGTTCATAATGTGTTTCCAGATCGCACGATATCCTCTTCTGCCCTGCTGCAGCTCTCTCGTTGCCTCGAGTGCACGTTTCTTATAGTCCTCGTCCTCTTTCGATTTGCCGCTTGCGCAAGGATAAATCTCCTCGAGCTCGCTGATCGTAAACGGTGCTTCCTCCGGGTACTCTCCCGTAAAGGACTCATCAAAATAAACAAGCTCCGGATGGCGCTCCTGCAGCTCGGTGATGATCAGTCCCATCTGCAGACCCCAGTCTCCAAGATGAACGTCACCGATCATGTTGTGGCCCATGAAGCGTCCCATACGCTTGATGCTCTCGCCGATGATCGCGGAACGGAGATGGCCGACGTGAAGCGGTTTTGCCACGTTTGCTCCGCCGTAATCTACGATGATGGTTTTCGGATTTTTTGCTTTCTCTACAGAAAGATCTTTGTCGTTCTGCATTTTGGAAAGATAATCTGCCAGAAATTCCGGGTTGATTTTCAGGTTGATGAATCCCGGTTTTACGGCTTCAATTTCACCGATCACGCTGTGATCGGTCACTTTTTCTACAACTGCTTCAGCCAGCTGGATCGGTGCTTTGTGGTATGCTTTTGCAGCTGCCATTGCGCCGTTGCACTGGTATTCGCACAGATCCGGGCGGTTGGAAACGGAAACCCTTGCATAGGACGGGTCCATCTCCGCAGCGGTAAAGGCTTTTACCAGCTCTTCCTGGATAAGATCGATCAGTTTTTTCATAATGTTTCCCTCATTTTCTTCTTTACTGCAGAATCATCTGTTCTGCGTTTTGTTTCCGCGCGCTGCGCCGGGCTTCTTCCTCTTCTTTGATGCCGCTTTTCTGATAACAGTACTGGATGATATCTCTTCTTCGGATGATGCCGATGAAGATTCCCTCGTCATCCACAACTGGAACGAAATTCTGCCGCATGGACATCTCGATCAGGTCCTCGATGTTGCTGTTGATGTTGACGGACTCATAATTCCACCGTTTCGGAACCTGCCAGAGCGGGATATCCTCTGCTTCATGGTAATTCAGCAGATACCGTTCTTTTATGATGCGGAGCAGATCTCCTTCCGTCAGTGTTCCCACATAGCAGCCCTTTTTGTTCAGTACCGGAACCGCCGTGTATTTATGATATTCGATCTTCTCGATGGCCTGCCGAAGTGAGCAGTCGTCATACAGATAAGCCGTTTCACTTTTCGGTGTGATAAAAAACAAAATATTCATTCGCGTATACTCCTTTTCGTTGGTCATACTCTTGTTTGATTATACCATAAACGAATGTGAAATGTCTTTGAATCTTTCTTATATTTTCATAAACATACCGAATCCGAAACTCGAATGCCTCTTTGCTGCGCCGCAAATTGCGCTTATTTTCCAGTATAACCGACTTTCCGCAAAAAGTAAAGATCTTAAGTTTCATCCGCACACGCCGCACAAAAAATCCGCACGGATCCAGCACCTACGCTGTGCCCGCACGGATTTTTCAACTCTTTTTTGTTCTATTCTCTTCGCAGCGCATCGATCGGATTCAGATTTGCTGCTTTTACCGACGGCAGCAGTCCGAATACGATACCGATCACCATGGAGAATACCACGGAGAAGATGATCGCCGGAATGCTGATTGCCACAGGCGTCTGTGATACTCTCGAGATCACCTGCGCCATGATGATGCCGCCCAGTACACCGAGCAGTCCGCCGATGCTGGTAAGCACTGCCGCCTCCGTCAGGAACTGGAACAGAATTCTGCGTTTTCTTGCTCCGATCGCCTTTTTCAGACCGATCTCGCTTGTACGTTCCGTTACAGATACCAGCATAATATTCATAACACCGATACCGCCGACCAGAAGCGAAATGCTCGCGATCCAGATCAGCTGCTGGTTCGTGCTCTGGCCTAACTCCTGCAGACTCTTTGCTTTCTCCAGCAGATCCTCTGCCTGATAGGAAAGAGAATCAGTTGTATTGGTCACGGATTCGTTCATGATATCCGCTGTTGTCTTTCCCACCGTGCTCATATCCTCAGTCGTTTTTGCCATCACAACGGCATTTTCCGGTTCATCATACTGGAATACGATCGGCCAGCAGACATCCGGCATCAGCACCAGCGGATAGGATTCCTGATTGTACGTATAGTAGTCATCTCTGGAATTGATGACCGGCTGGAACGAATCGGCTTTTTTGATCACGCCGATCACCGTGAACGGCTCTCCCATGATCTCGATCGTTTTGCCGACCGGCGACTCATCCGGGAAGAGTGTCAGCACTGCGGTATCGTCGAGGAGGACAACTTTGTGGGTCTTCGAGAAATCGCTCTCCACAAAGCCGCGTCCCTGATAAATCTGATATCCGCACGTCGACAGATAATTTTCATCCACGCCAAGCGCCTTCGCACTGTCCAGTGTTGTGTTTCCTTTTGCGATGCCGCTCACATACGTTCTTTCGGTGTAAAACGATGCATTTTCCACCTGATCCTGCTCGCGGATCCGCTTTTTCTGATCATCGGACAGTTTCGACACGCCGCTTGGCAGTCCGTTGTCCATCCAGTAATCACCGTCGCCCTGCTTTAAGCTGACGGTCACGTTGTTGTTTCCAGCTCCGATCAGGTTCTGTTTGATCTGCTCATTCGTTCCCTTGATCGTGGAGACAATTGAGATGATCGACGCAATTCCGATGATAATACCCAGCATCGTCAGGAAGGAACGCATTTTGTGTGACCAGATTCCCTGAAAGGAAAGTCTTACATTTTCTAACATAATGCGCCTCCTTAACTGTTGTAATAATCCGATGAACTGGATTCCTTCGTGTCTGCGCCTTCCACCACGGTTTTGCCGTACGGAAATGCAATGTAATCCTCTTCGGAAAGACCGCTCTTCACTTCGTAATAACTGCCCCACAGAAGTTTTCCGGTTACCACATTCTGTTTCTTTAATTTATCATTTTCATCCCGGATATAAACGAATTTCTGTCCGTTTTCCTCGCGGATGAATTCTTTGCTGACGTACAGGCCGTTGCCGTTTTCTACATCGTTTCCGACAGTGATTGCAATCTCGATCCAGTCACCGTTTTCAAAACCTTCTCCGCCTTCCGGGATAACGGCTGTGAACGGATAGAAGGAGGCTGGTGTCTCGCTGTACGACATGTAGCTTGTTGTCGGGTACGGAGAAATCTCGGTTACGGTTGCCGCTGCAAAAGCACCCGAAGACCAGGAAGTCACGTTAAGTTCATCGCCGACTTTTACCTGATCGAGATACGTCTCGCTTAAGTAGCCGCGCACGTACAGACCTTCGTTTCCACTGACCTGGATAAAGGCGCTTCCGTCGTTGGACGGGTTTTCTGCATTTCCAACCTTCTTTACCACACCGCTGATCGTCGCTTTTACGGTCTGGGAATCCAGGGATTTCTGCGTATTTTTGACTTTGAGTTCCTCTTCCTTCTGATCAAGCTTCAGATTACGGATCTGGCTTTCTTTTTCGCTGATGGCTTTTTTCAACTCATCTTTTGTGTAGGTCATCTGGGTATCATCACCGGAAGAAGTATTGTTATTTGCGCTGCTTCCTGTGGATGATGTAAAGAGGGACTGTACCGATGCTTTTTCACCGTAGAATACGGTTTTTGCTGTCGTCTGCACTGCTTCCGGCGCATCTTCGCTCTGCGGTTCCGCTTCCGGTTCTGCCGGGGCTTCAGTCGGCGTCGGCGTTTCCGTCGGAACTGGGGTCTCGCTCGGCACCGGAGTTTCTGTTGGAACCGGCTCTGTGGTCGGAATCGGTGTTGTACTTGGTTCCGGGCTGACGGTCGGCTCTGGAGTTACACTCGGTCCCGGCGTAACGCTCGGGGTCGGAGTTACACTTGGTGTCGGGGTAATCGTTCCTTCTTTTACCGCCACATTTGCAGTGCTGACTGCCATGGAAGTACCCTTGTCATTTTTCGCTGTCACTTCTACTGTATAGATTCCGGCATCCTCTTTTGTGATGTTTTCTTTTGTGTAAGTATCCTTAAAATCTCCGTCGATTGTCTTTCCGTTGTGTTTCCAGACGTATGTGTAAGTGCCATCCGTTTCGGTGTTTTCTGTGGAATCGTCTGCCTCACCGCTTCCATTTCCGGCTTCACCCGGCTGTGTCACATCGTCCTCGGACGGACTCTCGGTTCTATCATCCGTTTTATCGTCTGCTTTCTCATCCGGCTTCTCTTCGGTATCTTTCTTCTCATTGATTCCGATTTTCAGCTTCAGCTCGCCGCCCTCTGCCACCTCTGTGTTGGCAAGCGGCGTGGTGATTTTTATTTCCGGTGCATCCGCCGATTCGGATTCTTTCAGACTCAGGACTGCTTCATACGAAGTCTCGTATACTTTCGCAATCTTCGTTCCATCCTGCTCCCACACGGTTTCCAGCGCCTCTGCGGCTTTGTTTTCCTCATGAATCTCCAGGCGAAACCAGTATCCTTCGCTGTCCTCTTCTTTTTTCGTTCCCTTTTCATCCGCGTATCCTGCCATCTGATTCAGGAATCCGCCTGTTAGGACTGTTCCCGGTGCGCAGAGATAGGTGTATGGGTCTTCCTGCGTTCCTTCTCCTTTGTATGGTTTGGAACCAAATACAAGCTTATTCGTACTGCTGTACAGAACAGCATCCTCGTACGTCGGCTCCGGTTCTGGGGTCGGAATCGGTTCGTCCGGGAAATCCGGATCGATGGGTTCATCTGGAAAATCCGGGAAATCCGGGAAATCCGGCTCCACCGGATTCAGCGGCGTATCCGATACCGGTTTTGTCTTTTTCAGCTTTTCCAGTTCTTTTTCACTCTGCTGGATTTTCAGCTTTGTCTGTGCAAGCTGTAACTGCTGCGTTTCCAGATCCAGCTCGATCATGCTGGTATCGTATGTCATCAGCGTGTCTCCGGCATTTACCACATCGCCCTCTTTGACGAGAACCTGGGAAATGGTCTGGCTGTCGGAAAGATAGATGTTCTGGGAAGCCGTCGAGGTGATCTGGCCTTCCATGTTCATGCTGTCTCCCCAGTATCCACTCGTAAAGTCACTGACCGGATACACTTTTACGGTTGTCTTCTGCGCCTGGCGAATCCCATAATAGCCGCCGACACTTACGCCACCCACGGCAACCGCTGTCACGACTGCAATCGCTGCTTTCTTTGCGGCTTTTCCTTTTTTCATGCTTCGGCCACCTCCTTCGATTTCATCATTCCGTCGCGGATCTCCACGGTGCGCTGTGCCATCGATGCGATCTCCGCGTCATGCGTAATCATCAAGATGCTGACGCCCTCATCGTTCAGGCTCTGGAACAGCTCCATGACCTGCTCGCCGGAATGGGAGTCGAGCGCTCCGGTCGGCTCATCAGCCAGCAGAATTTTCGGATGGTTGACGATCGCTCTTGCAATCGCCACACGCTGTTTCTGTCCGCCGGAGAGCTGGGTCGGTTTGAAACTCATACGGTCGCCGAGCCCCACCCGCTCGAGGGCAATCGCTGCCCGCTCTCTTCTCTCTTTTTTCGGCACGCCCGCGTACGTCAACGGCAGGCATACATTTTCCATTGCGCTCTGTCTTGCAAGGAGTTGGAAGTTCTGGAAGACAAAGCCGATTTTCTGCAGGCGGATGTCCGACATCTGATTGTCACTGCATTTGCTGATGTCCTGTCCGTCGAGGATCAGCCGTCCGCTCGTCGCCTGGTCGAGGCAGCCGACAATATTCATCAGTGTTGTTTTTCCGGAACCGGAAGGACCCATGATCGCAACGTACTCGCCTTCTTCCATGGAGAAGTTGATGTTTTTCAGAACCGGAACCGGGATTTTGCCCTGCATATATTCTTTACAGATATTCTCTAATTCCAGAATCACGGCTGCACCTCCCCGTCATCTGCTGATCCGGCTTCCTGTGTGTCTGCCGGTTCTGCCTTACCATTGTCGGCGCCGCCGATCACGTTCGTTGTATCTTCCTCACCGCTGTACTCTGCGCCGTCCATGGTATTGTCAACCATGCCGTTTTCATCCTGCGTCATACCGTCGTCGACCATTCCATCGTCGTTGTCAAGCATACCGTCATCCTCGCCGCCGGCCGGATTGCTCTGTCCCAGTGATCCGTCGGTGCTGACTACGGTCTTCATCCCTTCTTCCAGACCGTCCTCCGGGAAGGTGATTGCATCATCTTCTGCAAGGCCGTCGGTGATCTGATATTCCATCATATTTTCATCGTGTGTTCCAAGGGTTACGCTTCGTTTTTCCAGTTTGCCTTTTCCATTATCGGCCCAGACGTAAGGATTGCTGTCGACATCGTTGATAAAGGAGTCAGACAGCCAGATTCCTGTTTTGACTTCCTGCTGGCCGACATCCGGCTCTACGTAAACGTGCTGACCGAGCATCAGGCCATTTGTTCCATCGAGCTGTACATAAAACGGATAGTTGCTTGACTGCGTCATACCGTCTCCCGAACTGCTGTAAACGTTATTGCTTCCTGTCCGTGCATTTTCCCGATCAATCTTTGTCACGGTTCCGGTCCAGGTCTGATTCTCATCTACACGAGAATGCACGATCACCTGGCTTCCTTCGGTAATCGAACCGTCGCTCATATTCTGTTCATTGATCTGGCCTTTTACACGGAAATCTCCCGTTGCAAGAACGGTCAGGAAGGAATTGTCGGAGTTGTCACCGGAGTAAGCGCCGGCGCTGCTGTCATCGTTGTTGATTGATTTTACGACACCGGCGATTTCACTGATCACGGTCGCATTGGTGATGTTATCGTTTAATTTATCAATCTCCGCCTGTTTTGATTTTCCTTCATATTCTTTTTTCTTTAAATCCAGCTCCGCTTCCTGAATTTCCAGTGTGATGCTTGCCTGCTGGTCTTTTGATGCCTGCTTTTTGTCTTTGTAAAGCTGGTTGATATTGGTATTCATACTTGAAAGTTCATTGTTTATGCGTTCCAGATCCAGCTGCGCCTGCTCGAGGTCACTCTGGAATTTCTCGGTATCGTAGGAGAACAGCGGTGTTCCGACCTGAACCTCCTGACCGACTTCCACATAAACTTCCTTTACCTTTTTCTCGCTGTTTTTCTCTACTTTCCAGGTATTTTCCGACTCCACAACACCGGCATAGCGGTTTTCCATTCCATTTCCAGTTCCCAGATTGGTCAGGGCTTTTACAGTATTGACATAGACGACGTTATCGTCCTCTTTTGTACCGTTTCCAAGGAAATGCCATGTCACTCCCCCTCCGGCTGCCGCCAGCACTGCGACTGCACACACAATCGCGATTACTTTTTTCTTCATACGCTTCCTCCCACTTTTCTATTTTACAAATTAATTTTCTGCTTTCCCAAGTTAGTTCTATCGTATCACATTTTGTTTTTTGTTTTCTTACTTTTTCCTTACTCTTTTTTTAGCAAATACTGGCTTTTTCTGAAAATAGATTTTTGTTTTTGTCATTAAAAACCTGCCTCCGTGTTTATGACGGAAAGCAGGTTTTCTTTCGAATCTGTTAGATTTTATTTTTTATGCTACAAGTTTCATCTCCCGCAGAATGCGGTATACGAGATAACAGATCAGCGCTGCACAGACCAGTTTGAACAGAAGCGGAACGACGGCGAACACGATTTTAAATCCAAGCCAGATCACGCCGATCGGGAGAAGAATAGTGGCGCATGCGCCGAGGACTTTTCCTCCAAATTTCAGCAGCAGTCCGACGATCCCAAATAAAATTCCAATTCCGCAGAGCAGACCAAAACAGGTTGCCAGCATGACTAATGTAACTAACATCGTGATCCCTCCTTGTCTTTTTCTCTATGTGTTCCACTTGCTGTGGATGTTTCCGTATCTTTCTTACAAACCATATTGTAGCACTTTTTTCCAGCAAAACAACGGGGAAGACGTGGAAGAATTTCTTAAGTTTTTCTTTACACCGATCGAGTGAAACCTAAAAAAGGACAGACAACGCTGCACTTCTGCAAAATTGTCTGTCCTGTAAATCACAAAATTTTCTTTACTCTTCTGTTGTCTCTTCCTCAGCCTGCGGCTCAACCTCAAGACCAAGCTCTTCCAGCTGTACTGCGTCAACCGGTGACGGAGCCTCGGTCATCAGACAGGAAGCATCTTTTACCTTCGGGAATGCGATGACGTCGCGGATGCTGTCCTCTTTTGCCATCAGCATCACAAGACGGTCCAGTCCGTAAGCCAGTCCGGCGTGAGGCGGAACTCCGTATTTGAAAGCATCCAGAAGGAAACCAAATCGCTCATGTGCCTGTTCCTTTGTGAAACCAAGCATCTCAAACATTTTCTCCTGCACATCGTTCTGGTGAATACGAACGCTTCCTCCTCCGATCTCAGTGCCGTTCAGGACGATATCGTAAGCTTTTGCACGAACTGCGCCCGGATCGGTGTCCAGAAGCGGCAGATCCTCGTCCATCGGCATGGTGAACGGGTGATGCATTGCGGTGAAACGGTTCTCCTCATCGGACCACTCCAGAAGCGGGAACTCGGTAATCCATACGAAACGGTACTCGTTCTTGTCGAGCAGTCCCATCTGCTCTGCCAGTTCCAGACGAAGTGCGCCAAGAACGTTCCAAACAATCTTGTTGCGGTCTGCTGCGAAGAGAAGAAGGTCTCCAGCCTGTCCGTCCATGGCTTTGATGAGGGCTTCCATCTGCTCCTCTGTCATAAATTTGGAGAAGGAAGATTTCCAGCTTCCATCCTCATGGATTGCAATGTATGCAAGACCTTTTGCACCGTAACCTTTCGCAAACTCAACGAGCTTGTCGATTTTCTTTCTCGGCATTGCGCCCTGTCCCTTTGCGTTAATACCGCGGACAGAACCGCCGTTTTCAAGTGCGCCCTTAAATACAACGAACTCGGTATCTTTTACGGTCTCGGAAACATCAACCAGCTCCATACCGAAACGCAGGTCCGGTTTGTCGGAACCGAAACGGTTCATAGCCTCTTTCCAGGTCATTCTCTGGATCGGGAGCTGTACCTCAACGCCGAGCACCTCTTTGAACAGGTGTGCCAGCAGTCTCTCATTGACATCGATAACATCATCTACATCAACGAAAGCAAGCTCCATATCGATCTGGGTGAACTCCGGCTGACGGTCGGCACGCAGGTCCTCGTCACGGAAGCATTTTACAATCTGGATATAGCGGTCATAGCCGGAGCACATCAGAAGCTGTTTGAACAGCTGCGGAGACTGCGGCAGTGCATAGAAGCTGCCCGGATGAACACGGCTCGGTACCAGATAGTCTCTGGCGCCTTCCGGTGTGGATTTCGTCAGCATCGGGGTTTCGATCTCAAGGAAACCTTCTTTTGACATGAACTCACGGGTGAGCATTGCCACCTTGCTTCTCATAATCAGGTTTCTCTGGATGTCCGGGCGGCGCAGATCCAAGTAACGGTATTTCAGACGGAGCTCTTCTCTCGTCTTGGAATCCTCCTCGATCGGGAACGGCGGGGTTTCTGCCTCGGAAAGAATGCGTAAGGACTCAGCCTTTACTTCGAGCTCTCCTGTTGCCAGATTTTCATTGACAGCACCGGAGCGGGCCATAACTTCACCTTCTACGGCGATGACGAACTCGCTGCGCAGTTTTGCTGCTTTCTCAAAACCTTCCTCACTGATCGGGCCGTTCTCAAAGATAATCTGCATAATACCGCTTCTGTCACGCAGATCGACGAAAATAATTCCGCCTTTATTACGGCTCTTCTGTACCCAGCCCATCAGGGTTACTTTTTTTCCGATATCTGCTTTTGTGACTTCCGCACAGCGGCAGGTTCTCTTCAGGCCTTTCATGGATTCAGCCATTTTCTTGTTCCTCCTATTTGGAACTGCGGACACAAAGAATCTGCATCCGCAGCACATCGTTTTTTCATGCGATTACTATTATTGGATATTCCTTACATTTTGTCAACAAAAAATTCTTCGATCTCAGTGTAGCCCTCGCTGGCAAGCTGCTCTTTCTGGAATTTCTTGTTCTTCTTCATCACGGCGATGTTGATGGCCGTGCCTTCACTTCTCTCTTTTGTCGCCTGCTGAATGATCTTCTGCATTCCCTCTGCCGGCATGTTTTTCTCGATCAGGTACGCTTTTTTCTTCTGCGCGCCCGGGATCTGGTAATCTCTCTCAAGCAGAAGCATAACGATACGCTCAAATCCGATGGAGAATCCGCATGCGCAGGTCTGGTTTCCGGTGAATTTTCCGATCATTTCATCGTAGCGTCCGCCGCCTCCGACAGATCCGCCGTACTCATCCATAGCGATCTCGAAGATCGGTCCGGTGTAGTAGGACATTCCGCGCACCAGAGTCGGATCGAAAGCGATCTTGAATTCTGCGGTCTTCACGGCATTGACACTGTCGATGATGGTCTTCAGGCCGTCTGCGTACTCTTTGTCAAGGAATCCCTCAAGTTTCTCACGGCAGTACTCTACGCCTGCGGTATCCGGGGTGATCTCCTCGAACATTTTCAGGTATTTCTCTACGGACTCTTTTGCAAAGCCGGCTTCCTCGAGCTCTTTGGCAACGCCCTCAAAACCGATTTTATCCATCTTATCGAGGATAATAAATACGGTGTCATAGGACTCCTCCGGGAATCCGCTGTAGGCTGCCATTGCTTTTAAGATGCGGCGGTCATTGATACGGATCGTAAAGTTCTTGAAGTCCAGTTTTCCAAGCAGTGTGGTGGTAGCAAGGATCAGCTCAATCTCTGCGAGGTTGGTCGCTCGCCGAGGATATCGATATCGCACTGCATGAACTGGCGGTATCTTCCTCTCTGCGGACGGTCGGCACGCCATACATTTCCCATCTGAAGTGCTTTGAACGGGGATGGCAGCTCGTTTGCGTTGTTGGAATAATAACGGCAGAGCGGAACGGTCAGGTCGTAACGAAGGCCGCTGTCCACAAGGTCGTTTTCCTTCTCAGCTGTCTCAAGTTTCAGCTTCTCTCCTCTTTTTAAGATCTTGAAAATCAGTTTCTCATTCTCGCCGCCCTGTTTGCTGTTCAGGTTTTCGATGTGCTCCACGCATGGGGTCTCCATGGAGGTAAAGCCGAAGGTTCCGTAAGTTTCCTTGATCAGACGGATCACGTAGTCACGGATTGCCATTTCTTTCGGTAAAATATCTTTCATTCCGGTAACCGGTTTCTTTTTTAATGCCATTTTCTGTTTTCTCCTTTATGATTTCCCGGATCAATTCATCGACATCAGAAAGCTCGATCGCTTTCCGGCTGCCGCTGTGGATCACTCTCTGAAATGCCAGGAACATTTTCAGATCGAAATTTTTGACTTCTTCTGTCATAAGCTCCATCGCCTGTTCCCGCGTAAACGCACTCCGGTACGGGCGGTCGGAGGTCAGCGCGCAGTACACATCACAGATGCGTAAGATACGCGCCCCAAACGGAATCTTTTCTCCCGCCAGATTGGCCGGATACCCGGTTCCGTCATAATTTTCATGGTGATACAGAATACTCTCCAGCACAAAATCGGAGTAGCCGCGTCCCTGCAGGAGTTCATAGCCCAGTGTGGAATGGGTCCGCACAAAGCGCATCTCCTCAACGACGAGCGTATCCTGTTCTTCTACGTAATTCTCCAGTACAATCTTTCCGATATCGTGGAGAACGCCCGCTTTTGCAAGCTCATAGCAGATTTCTTTCTCATACCCAAGTTCCCGCGCAAGATCGTAAGCTAAATTGCTCACTTCCATGCCATGGATGAGCTGCTCGGTCAGGGTATAGCGCAGCATGTGAAGCTGCTGACTGGAATTTTCTTTCATTTTGGCAGATACTTCTCCATTCCGATACGTTTTCTCTCGATCATTTCATCGATACGCTCCACGTAGTTTTTCAGATCCTTCACGTTCTCCACCCGCTCAATGCGCTCTCCGTGTTCAAACACGAATTTCGTGGACGCTCCGGCTCCCGCGGCCAGAATGGACTGTTTTTCCTCCATAATGAGGATGTTGTAGATACCTGCTTTTCCTTCGCGGGAGTAGCCGACATTCTCAAAGTTACCCGCCATATTTTTCTGGCGGTACATGTAATACGGTCCCATCTCCATGCGGTGTGCGCTGTCCATCGTCATTTTCATGATCTCGGCAGAGTTTTCAAACGAGATTTCCTGATATTTGTCTTTGAACAGGTTGAGTCTCGTTGCACGCTTTAACGCAAGGGAATGGACGGTCAGGGAATCCGGATTCAGCGCTTCCACTTTTTCCAACGTATGCGCCACTTTTTCCTTGTCCTCGCCCGGCAGACCGACGATCAGATCCATGTTGATGTTGTCAAATCCAAGGGAACGCGCCATACGGAACTTCTCCTCGATCTCCTCCACGGTATGGTGGCGTCCGATCAGATCCAGCGTTTCCTGGTTCATGGTCTGTGGATTGATCGAAATACGGGTGACCGGGAATTTGCGGATGGCTTTTAAGACCTCCTCATTGATCGTATCCGGCCGTCCTGCCTCCACGGTGAACTCCTGCACCTGCTCCATCGGGAAGAGCTCTGTCACTTTCGTGAGCAGGCGCTCCATCTGTGCCGCATTCAGCGTGGTCGGCGTACCGCCTCCGATGTAGATCGTATCAAGGGTGTAATCCTTCATGTTCTCACTGATAAAGATCAGTTCTTTGATCAGTGCATCGAGATACGGATCTACCATATGCTCCCAGCGGCTTAACACATGGGAGCCGAAGGAACAGTACAGGCAGATGCTCGGACAGAACGGGATGCCGATGTACAGGCTGTAACCGTGTTCGTAGTCGATCGTCTTTAAAATGTCCTTTTCCCGGTTGGCAATCGTGATCGCAAGTGCCGTCTTTTCCGGGCTGGTGTAGTAAGTTTCGCGCATGTATTTCGCAATCTCTACATTTTTTTTACCCTCTTCAAGCATCTTCATCGGAATTTTCGTCGGACGGATGCCGGTGAGATCGCCCCATGGAAGTTCTTTGCCGCTCACTTCGGAAAGCGTGCGGTATACCATCCGTTTCAGGACATTTTTCGTTTCATGGCGGTCTTTTTCATATTCCACCGCCTCACACTGCGAAGCGAGCGTCTCATGTTTCTCGTCTGCAATCGAAAAACAGATCTGATCCGCCTCGTATGTGATCGTATCATAATATGCAAATTCCCCGTCCAGCGCCCCATCCTCTTCGTACCATGAGGTAATCTCACAGCCCGGATAGAATGCCTTGATCAAGGAATACACATCGTATTCAAAATCTTTTCTGTTAAAACAAAGGCTGATATTAAGCAAGGGGATTGTACCTCTTTTCATGTTCAATCGTAGTTTCATCGTTGTGGCCCGGATACACGGTCACATCCCCGGGAAGCTCTTTTAACAGGCGCTTGACCGACGCGATCAGCTCTCTGCCGGAGGATGTCGGGAAGTCGTATCTTCCGTAGGACTCGCAGAACAGCGTATCACCGGAAAAAAGTGCTTTCTCTGCCGGAATATAGTAGCAGACACCGCCTGCCGTGTGCCCCGGTGTCGCAAGAACGTGGATTTCAAAGTCTGCGAGATGCAGCACATCGCCCTCTTTTACGGTTTTGTCCGCCTGCATCGTGTACGGTTTGCTCCAGAGCCCGGAAAGATTTTTCTTTGGATCCCCCAGCAGGTGCTGCTCTTTTTCATGGACATAGACCGGGATATGGTACTTTTTCCGCAGTGCATCCGCTGCCAGCATATGGTCGAAATGGCCATGGGTCAGCAGAATGGCCTCCGGGTCGCCGTCGATCTCGTCGATCTGGCGTTCAATCTCCAGCGGCGAATCGCCCGGGTCCACGATCAGCACCTTCTGGCTGTCCGGATTTTCCACAACGTAGCAGTTTGTCGAGAGCATTCCAAGTGCCCGGTAATTTACCTTTATCATACGCTTTTCTCCTTTTTATCCTCTCGATCTCTGAATATCGATCACGCTCTCCACCTGGCGTACCTTCTCGATGATGCTGTTCAGCTCTTCGTTGTTGTGCACGTCGAACGTCACATCGATGGAAGCCGTTCCCTGCTTGCTCGTTCTCACGTTCATCGCCGCAAGGTCGATCTTCCGCTCGGTAAAGATCTTGGAGATATCCACCAGAAGACCGGTACGGTTGTTTGCGTAAACGCTGATCTCCACGGTATAGAGAGAGCCGCCGTTGTCCTCTGCCTGCCATTCAGCATCAATGAGGCGCGCCCGCTCAGATTCCGGCAGATTCAGGACATTGACACAGTCGGTGCGGTGAATGGTCACGCCGCGTCCTCTTGTGACAAAGCCCACGATCTCATCGCCCGGGATCGGATTGCAGCATTTTGAGAAGCGAACTGCCACATCGTGGATACCGCGCACGACGATGCCGCCCTTGCTCTTTCCAACCGGCAGAACTTTCTCTCCGGATGCCGCCTCGAGCACCTGCTCGTCGGTGATCTCTTTTTTATGTTGCTTTTCGTACGTCTCAATCAGCTTGTTGAGGACCTGGCCCTCTTTTAAGCCGCCGTGGCCGATGGCCGCAAGAACGGAATCCCAGTCGCGGAAGCCGTACTTTCTCATGACAGCCTCTTCGTACATCGGTTTCGTATAGATTCCAAGGTTTTTGCCCTTCAGCTTTGCATAGCTGGTGAGCATTTCCTTGCCTTTGACGATGTTGTCCGTCTTGTTCTGCTGGCGGAACCACTGGTTGATGCGGCTCTTTGCCTGGGAACTCTTCGCAATTTTCAGCCAGTCGCGGCTCGGTCCCTTGGAGTTCTGCGAGGTGATGATCTCGACGCGGTCTCCGTTGTGAAGTTCCGTCTCGATCGGCACGAGTTTTCCGTTGACCCTCGCTCCGACCATCTTGTTGCCGACCGCACTGTGGACGGAATAAGCAAAGTCGATGGCACAGGAGCCGACCGGAAGCGTTTTGACATCGCCCGCCGGGCTGAAACAGTAAACATTGTCGGCAAACAGGTCGAGATCGCTCTTTAAGAGGTTCATGAACTCATGGTTGTCCGCCATGTCCTGCTGCCACTCCAGAATCTGGCGCAGCCAGGTCAGTTTTTCCTCTTCCTGCTCCGGTCCCGGTTTCTTGCCGTCGGAGGCCTCTTTGTATTTCCAGTGTGCAGCGATACCGTATTCTGCAATCCGGTGCATCTCATAAGTACGGATCTGAATCTCAAACGGCTGTCCGTTCGGTCCGATCAGGGTTGTATGCAGGGACTGGTAACGGTTTGGCTTCGGCATCGCAATGTAATCTTTGAAACGGCCCGGGATCGGCGTGTACATTTCATGGATGACACCGAGCGCTGCATAGCAGTCTTTGACGGATTCCACGATGATGCGGACCGCAAAGAGGTCATAGATCTGATCCAGCGTCTTATGCTGGTTGACCATCTTTTTGTAGATGCTGAAAAAGTGCTTGATTCGTCCGTTGACATCTGCCTCAATGCCGGCCTGGTGGATATGACGGGTCACCTCTTTTACGATCGCATCGACAAACTCCTGCCGCTGCTCCCGCTTCATGCTGACCTTCTGCACCAGTTCATAGTACGCATCCGGCTCCAGATATTTCAGAGAAAGGTCATCGAGTTCGACCTTGATCTTGGAAATACCGAGGCGCTGTGCGATCGGGGCATAAATATCCATCGTCTCACGCGCTTTTTTCTTCTGCGTCTCCGGCGACCAGTACTGTGCAGTCCGCATGTTGTGCAGACGGTCCGCCAGTTTTACCAGAATAACACGGATATCCTTTGCCATCGCAAGGAACATCTTTCTCAGGTTTTCTGCCTGCTCCTCGACCTTATCCGCAGAATATTTCAGCTGTGCCAGCTTCGTGACACCGCTTACAATCAGGACACCTCCGGGCCGAACTCCTCGGTCAGCTCCTCTTCGGTCATGACGGTATCTTCGACAACGTCGTGCAGAAGGCCTGCCGCGATCGACTCCTTGTCGAGCTCCAGATCTGCCAGGATAATTGCCACACAGAGCGGATGGATGATGTACGGTTCCCCGCTCTTTCTTTTCTGGTCCTTATGTGCATCCGCTGCCACGCGGTATGCTTTTTCGATCAGGGAAATATCGTCCGATGGATGATATTTTTTCACAGAAGCGATCAATTCCCCGTATAATTCCTCCGGACTTGTAAAATCGTCCGTCTTGCGGATTCTGGCTTCTGCCGCCGCCACATCCTTCTTTAATTCTTCTTCACTGATTCTTTTCTCTTCTTCCATATGTATCCTCCGCTCTCATGATTAACCCCTGCGTTTCGTTGGATACGTTATTTGCCATCGTAACGGATGACAGATTTTACATCATATTTTGCCAGTTTTTCGCGTCCTTTTAAGCCGGCAAGCTCCATCAGGAACACGATTCTGGTTACTTCGCCGCCGAGGCGCTCGATCATTTTTGCACAAGCCTCCACGGTACCGCCGGTTGCAATCAGGTCGTCGATGATGACTACCTTCTGGCCCGGTTTGATGGAGTCTTTGTGCATCTCGATCGTTGCGCTGCCGTACTCCAGGTCATACCTCTCCTCGATGGTCTCCAGAGGAAGTTTTCCTTTTTTACGGATCGGCACGAACGGTTTGTGCAGATTGTAAGCAATCGGCATACCGAAAATGAAGCCGCGGGACTCGGTTCCGCAGATTACGTCACAGTCTACTTCTTCTACAAAATGCTGCATCTCATCTATGGCAAGCTGCAGTCCGTCTGCGTCCTGCAGGATACTCGTTACATCTCTGAAAATAATACCCGGTTCCGGGAAATCCGGAATACTTCTTACGTAATCCTCTACTTTTTTCATAAAATATTCCTCCGTTTCGTCAAGGTTTGACAATTCACCTTACAGTATAGCATCAATATTCTTCTGCGTCAATTTTGTTTCCGATAGAAAACAGGGCAGAAAAATCAGGTATTTGCGGCTTTTCTGCATCTTTAAAAATAACTCTGGATATTGATCTGTAATTTGTCGCGTCCGTTCCACGTATCGATCGACGGATAGTACGCTACCGAGAGGGTCGGATGTGCATCCACGTATGCGGCGAACGCTTCTCCCTCGCCGAAATAGACACCATCCATCTGGTATCCGCCCGCATCGGCAAGCTGTACTTTCACCACGTTTCTATTCTTTCCAAAAATGCGGTAATTTAATACAGTCAGTCCTTTCTGTGCGAACAGCGGTTTCGTGTTGCCTTTTCCGAACGGCTCCAAGAGACTTAACTGGCGGATCAGATTTTTGGTGATGTAGGTGATCGGCATCGGCACATCGATCACAACTTTTTCGACGAAATCCTCTTCCGTCAGCGTGGAATTATCGTTCAGTGCCCGGCGGAACGGTTCGATCATCTCCTCTCCTGCGAGGGAAAGGCCCGCAGCCATCGGGTGGCCGCCGAATTTCGTCATCAGTTCTTTGCATTTGCAGAGCTCCTCATACATCGAATACGCTTCGATCGAGCGGCCGGAGCCCTTGACGCCCTCCTCACTTCTGGTGAGTACGAAGGATGGTTTGTGGAAGTGCTCCCGCAGGCGACCTGCGATGATTCCGGCAAGGCTCTCGTGGCAGTCCGGCAGATAGACGACGAGGACTTTGTCGTTCTGCAGCGGGGAGGTTTCCACGAGCTCGATTGCTTTCGCCTCACCCTGGCGCGTCAGCTCTTTGCGGCTTTCATTCAGGTCTTTCAAGTCCCCGGCAAGCTTTGCGGCCTCCTCACGTGTCTTTGCGCAGAGCAGTTTTAACGAATGCTCCGCCGTGTCAAGCCGTCCCGATGCGTTGATGCACGGGCCGAGAACGAAGCCGATGTGATACGGTGTCACGTTTTCCGCCTCGATGCCCTGCACACGGATCAGCTCCTGCAGGCCGAGGTTCTGCGTTTTATGGAGCGCCCGAGGCCGGCTTTTACAAAAATCCGGTTTTCTCCCTGCAGATCCATCACATCACCGATCGTCGCAATGGCGACAAATTCCAGAAAGCGGAAGCTGTGCTCCTTTGGAATACCTGCTTTTGCCTCCATCGTCTGGATCAGTTTCCATGCGACGGCCGCACCGCAGAGGCCCGGAAACGGATAGGAACAGTCTTTCTGTTTCGGATTGACAACCGCGTCCGCTGGCGGCAGGATGTAGCGGCGTTCTCCGTTTTCATCCTCCTCAAACGGAACCTCGTGGTGGTCCGTCACAACAACCGTCATGCCAAGTTCTTTTGCCAGACGGATCTGACTGCCCGCCGCGATGCCGTTGTCACAGGTGACGATCGTGTCCCGCCCCTCATCCGCGGCAAACTGCACAAGATGCTCATTTAAGCCGTATCCGTCTGCAATCCGGTCCGGGATACGCACATCCGCATCGGCACCGAGATCTTTTAATCCGGTCAGCAGAATATACGTTGCCGTAACACCGTCGATGTCGTAGTCCCCGATGATGCGGATCGGCTTTTTCTCCCGAATTTTTTCTGCGATCAGATCTGCCGCGCGCTCCATATCCTTCATCAGCAGCGGATCGTGGAGCTGCTCCAGATCACCGAAGAGATACTCTTCGATCTCTTTCTCCCCGGTCACATCCCGGTTCCGGATCAGGCGGGCGATGACGGGATCGATGCCGAACCGGTCCGCAATTGCCTGGAAATCGGCGCGTTTTGCCGAAACTACCCAGCGTTCTTTCTTCATATGTTCTCCTCTTTCCTGTTAGCAGGAAACGCCGGACTTTTCCGGTCCGGCGTTTCTCTTTTTATGGTTTTTGCTGCTTTTATTTATTTTTTGTCTTATTCTGTACTGCTTTGGACGGCACATATTTGTTTTTTCCAACGTGCTTCATCACATACCACAGGGCACCTGTGATGCAGACAGAAGTGTAAGCTCCGCATACGATACCAACCATCAGAGGTGCTGCAAAGTCGCGGATGGAAGAAACTCCCATCACGAACAGAACAAAGATGGTGATAAAGGTGGTGAGGGAACTGTAAATGCTTCGGGTCAGGGTGTCCGTGATGCAGCGGTCAACCAGGGACTCGATCGGCTCTCTCTTTAACTCCGGCAGATTCTCACGGATACGGTCGAAGATGACGATCGTACTGTTGATGGAATAGCCGAGGATCGTCAGCATACACGCGATAAAGGTGCTGCCGACCGAAATACGGGATACCACATAGAATCCGAATACAATGGCGATATCGTGCATCAGTGCAAGGATGGCACTCGATGCGAAACGGATGTCGCGGAAACGGATCCAGATGTACAGCAGCATGCAGACTACAGCGATGATAACTGCTTTCATCGCATTCTGGCTCATTTCTTTACTTACAGTAGAAGAAATGTTGTCGAAAGTGATTTCAGAAGTATCGACACCGAAATTGTCTGCCATTGCCTGGTAAACCTGCTCACGCTCTTCCAGAGTCAGAGAACGTGTTTTGATGATGACATTGTTGCCTCCGACAACCTTTGTCATCTGAATATTGGAATCTTTTGTCACGCCTTCCACAACCGGCTCTACCTCTTTGTCCAGCTCTTCGATGGAGTAATCCTCGTTGAACGGAACGTTGATGGAAGTACCGCCCTTGAAGTCAAGGCCGAAGTTCAGTGCGCTTCCCTTTGTCTGATGCATGAAAATCATGCTGGCTGGAACGGCAAGCAGCAGAATGCAGGAGATCGTGAAGAAGATCTTTCTCTTTTCCACAAATGGAAATCCCTTGCGCTCTTTCTTGGTTCCGTAGTATTTCGCATCCTTCAGTCCCATACCGTACAGGCTGTTGACCAGCAGTCTGGAAACAACCATGGCGCTGAACATGGAAAGAACAATACCAAGAGCAAGTGTCATGGCGAATCCGCGGACACTTCCGCTCGCAAGCGCATACAGAACAGCTGCTGCAATCAAGGTCGTCACGTTTCCGTCCAGGATGGCAGAAGCTGCCTTCTTGAATCCGTCGCGGATTGCCGCATGAACCGTCTTTCCGGCACCGATCTCCTCCTCGATACGGGCATAAATGATAACGTTCGCATCGACCGCCATACCGATCGACAGGATAACACCTGCGATACCAGGCAGGGTCAATGTCAGGTCAAATGCATTTAAAGCAATCAGATTCAGCTCAACATAGATGAGCAGTGCCCATCCGGCAGCAATACCAGGCAGGCGATATACGATTGCAAGGAAAAGGATAATCAGTACAATGCCGATCGCTCCCGCTTTTACGCTGGTGGAAACAGCTGCAGATCCAAGCTGTGCTCCAACGACGCTGGAGTTGATCTCCTCAAGTTTCAGGGAAAGGGAACCGATACGGAGGGTGGATGCCAGGCTGGTTGCTTCATCCCAGTCCATGTTTCCGCCGGAGATGACTGCAGTACCATCGGAAATCACAGCGTTTACACTCGGTACACTGACGAATTTTTCATCATAATAGATACCGATGCTCTTTCCTGCGCTGTAGGCTTCCTGGGTTGCGTCTGCAAATTTCTGTTTTCCTTCGTCGGTCATTTTCAGCTGAACGACGCTCTCGGTTGCTTTTGTGGTGGAGTTCTGCTGATGCATGGCTTCTGCGCTCTCCACATCTTTACCGGTCAGAACGACGGAGCCGTCCTCCTCGAGCTCTTCGATAGTTTTTCCGTTCAGAACGTACTCGCCGGTCGAGCTGTCGTAGGTGTAGTTTTCTGTTCCGTCATCGTTGGTCTGTTTGATGAAATACAGGCTTCCCGGTTTACCCATCTCTTCCAGAATGGTGGTTGCATCGGTTGCACCCGGGATTTCAATGGTGATACGGTTGTCGCCCTGCAGATATACCTGTGCCTCTTCGCTGTACTGCTGCGCACGCTGTTCCAGCTTGTAGCGGGTATCTGACATTTCTTCGTCTGTCGGGTTGTCCTTTACGGCCTGGTAGGTAATGCTGACACCGCCGGACAGATCCAGACCCAGGTTGATGTTCTTCATCGAACCGGTTCCGGTAGGACCCCATCCTTTGATCATCGTCCATCCAAGAAGCACTGTTACAATGGCTGCCAGGACGAGCGCGATGATACTCTGTTTCTTTTTCATCATGTCGCGATTTTCCTCTTTTCTTTAATCTTCGGCCAGAGCTGCCTTTATCATCAATGCGCACTCGATCCGCTTCTGCTGCATCTTACAGCCGATCTCGTAAACATCGTTGATCTTACCTGTGAAGTTGTAGGAGTTTGCCGCGCATCCGCCGCTGCAGTAGAACCGTGCAAAGCACTGGCTGCACTCCTTTTTGGAATAAACGTTGCATTTTTTGAATTCGTTGACCGTTTCTGTCTTTTTCACGCCTTCGTAAACATTTCCAAGGCAGAAATCTTCCTGTCCTACGAACTGGTGGCACGGATAGAAATCGCCCCACGGTGTTACCGCAAGGTACTCGGTTCCGGAACCGCAGCCGGAAAGACGTTTATAAACACATGGTCCGCCGGTCAGATCGATCATAAAGTGGAAGAAATTGAAGCCTCTTCCTTCTTTTTCTCTCTTGATCATCTCTCTTGCCAGAATGTCGTACTGTTCGAAGATCACCGGAAGGTCTTCCTCACGGATCGCATAGTCCTCGGTCGGAGGCGCTACAACAGGCTCAACCGAGATCTGCTTGAAGCCGAGGTCTGCCAGATGGAGAACATCAGCTGCAAAGTCTGTGTTGTAATGCGTGAAGGTTCCGCGCACATAGTATTTATCCTGATGACGAAGCTCAGCGAATTTCTGGAATTTCGGCACGATCAGATCGTAGCTTCCGGCACCTTTGCGGAACGGACGCATGTGATCGTGAACTTCTTTTCTTCCGTCGATACTTAATACGACGTTGCCCATCTCTTTATTGCAGAACTCCATGACCTCGTCGTTTAAGAGAACACCGTTGGTGGTCAGGGTGAAACGGAAGTTCTTGTTATGTAACTTCTCCTGTTCTCTTCCGTAGGCTACGAGCTGTTTTACAACATCCCAGTTCATCAGCGGTTCACCGCCGAAGAAATCTACCTCGAGGTTTCTTCTGCTGCCGGAGTTTGCGATCAGGAAATCAAGCGCTTTTTTGCCGACTTCCAGGGACATCAGTGCACGTCTTCCGTGATACTCGCCCTCTTCTGCGAAGCAGTAACGACAGGCAAGGTTGCAGTCGTGTGCAATGTGGAGGCAGAGTGCTTTTACGACGGTCGGACGGTTGGAAAACTGATCAATTGCGTTTTCGTAAATGTCTTTTGTAAAGAGCATGCCGTTATCTGTAAGTTCCTGAATTTCTTCTCTGGCTTCGGTGATGTCCTGCTCGGCATATTTACTGCTAAGCGCCTCTGCTGCCTCTTCTGCATTTTTTCCTTCGTTCATGCAGGAAAGGACATCGTATACGCAGTCATCCACAACATGGACGGAGCCGCTGTTGACGTCCAGCACCATGTTGAAGCCATTGCTTTTATATAAATGTATCACTGTGGTATTCCTTTCTATAACTCTCTCTTTTTTTGATGTGCCTGGCAAAAAGAATGTTCCCAAATCCGGCGAAACCGGTTCTGGGAACACCTTTTACTCGTCCTTATGGATTACTTTTACTTATGCTCGCAGCTCTGGTTGCCTACGGTGCAAGAAGTCTTACATGCGGACTGGCAGGATGTCTGGCACTCACCGCATCCACCTTTTTTTACAGTGTTCTGTAAGCTTTTTGTATTTAAAGTTTTGATGTGTTTCATGGCACATTCCTCCTTCATTGTAGTTGACGCGCGACTTTTTTATAGTCTTCGGCCATTAGCTCTTCCCATTATAGCATAGGTTTTTCAAATTTAAAAGTCTGTTTTTTGAAAAAATGTTCTGTTTTGTCCGCTTTTATCTGCCGTGTGCCGTCATTCCGCCTGCCATTCCGCCGACGGCACAGACTGCTGCCGCCCACAGAAGTCTTCCGGCTCCGGCAAATCCGCCCGGCAGGAAGACTGCGGAGACGATGATCAGAATGGCAAAATACACGATTCCAAAGCAGATGCCCCAGAGAAACCGCCGTTTTCCCGCCATGTTTCCTGCCATTCTTCCGCCGGAAAAGCTTGATGCCAGATAGATCACCACAATGCCCGCCTGCACCCAGCTTTCCTTCCAGGAAAATTTCCAGAGCAGGAAAGACAGCAGCAAAAGAAGAAGCACCGAGATCAGATAGGAAACGAGAAGAGCCTTCAGCCAGCTGATCCCGCTGCCCGCACCCACCGCCCATGTTTTCTTTTCTTCCATAAGAAAAAGCCCTCCCATACTGTAAATGTATGGAATGGCTTTTCCGGATATGCCTGTTTCTTTATTTTTCGTCAAACGGATGATTCTTTTTGAATTCCAGCCATGCGGCCATGCTATTTGCGCGTTTCGCCTGCATCTGAAGGAATGCCATGCAGAACATAACGGCTGCAGAAAGTGCGGAGCTGATCGCCAGCGGAAGCACCATCGTCTCATCGCCGGTGTTGACCGGGATGCTGCGGATGCTTACAGTGGTCTGTGTCTTCTTCTGCGGAATCTTTGTGCTTCCGGTATTGGAATTGGAAGAGCTGTTGTTACTGCTGCTCTTCGACGGTGTGGCTGTCGGAGTCGGAGTGGATGTCTTATTCGTTCCGTAGTTGTCCGGTCCTACAAGGATCGTTCCTGCGGCACGCAGCGTACTTACGTCATCGGCTGCACTTGCTGTCATTTCACCTGCACTCAGGTTGGATTTCTGCTCTGCAGCTGCAAGCAGTTCATGCTCGCCTTCGTCCGCCGTCTCAGCTTCTGCTGTTTCCGTCTGCTCCTCTGATACAAGGCTTCTGGACAGACTTACTGCCACCGGCTGGATCAAAAGAGAGACATTGGAGATCAGATAGCCGTCTTCTGTGCTGTCCGTACCGGATGGATTGGAAATTTCATCGAAATTTTTTACGGTTTCGTTTTCTTTCTGAATTTCATCTTTTACAAGGTCATCCAGATTTTCATCCTGTTTCCACTGGTCCGATGATGCATCATTTCCCGTTCCGTTCTGGTTATCCTGGTTTGTATCGTCCTGGTTTGTATCATCTGCTGCAGGATCGTCTTTTGCTGTATCATCCGGGGCAGGTGTCACGGTTGGATCTTCTGCCGGAGTTTCCGGATTCTCCGGATTTTCACTGTCATCGGTATTCTCGCCCGGTGCTGTCGTCGGAGTTACTTCCGGCGTTACGGTCGGTTCCGCATCCGGTGTCGGCGCTGCCGTTGGTGTATCCCCTGTATCTTCTCCGTTGTCCGCATCCGGTGTCGGAGTTGCCGTTGGTTCCTCCGCCGGCGTTACGGTCGGCTCTGCGTCCGGCGTTTCCGTCGGTTCTGCGTCCGGGGTCACCGTTGGTTCTGCGGTTGGCTCTGCATCCGGCGTTTCCGTCGGACCCGGAGTTGGTGTTACGGTATCTTCTGCCGCATCCGGTGCCGGAGACTCGCCTGGCGCAAGCGTTGGTGTTTCCGAAACCGTTTCTTTTGCTTTTTCTGCTGCCAGAACAGCCTCATATCCGGCTTCTGTCACCACGATTTCATCTGCCGCAAAAACGGTATCTGTTACTCTTCCCCAAAAGTCTGTTTTCTGCTGTTTCTTTCGATACGTTTCCAGCTCTTTTTCATCCATTCCGACGAATACCAGATATTTTTCTGCTGCTTCCTCCGCTGCCGTTTTGCTGGTATCTGCAGCAGTGTTTTTTTCGGTTGTTTTCCCGTCCGCCTGCAGTTCTGCCGCTGCAACTGCAAGAAGCTCCTGTGCTTTTTCCACGGTTTTTACTGCTGTCTCTGCCGTTGTACCGTCTGCCGTATCATCGCCGGTTTTCAGATTCACATAAACGGCTGCCCGTTTTGTCTCTGTACCGTTCTCCGTTCCGGAGACAGTTTCGTTCTGTACTGCGCTTTTTTCCGTTCCTGCCGATGCGCTGGCACGGAGCGGAACTGCATCGGAAAATACCAGTGTGCCCGCAAGGACAGCACCCATCACTTTCCATGCCTGTTTTTTCTTCATTGCGTTTCTCCTTATGTTCTCTTGGTCTATCCTAAAAAAATCTGTCTTTTTGTGTCATAATTTCGCATTACAGCATTATAGCACAAGAAAGAATCCCGCGCAAGGCTGAAGTCGCCTTGAAACGCGGGATTCTCATCTGCTTTTATCGCTTTTTAGTTTGTTTCCATTCTCGTTGTCGTGAGCTGATCCGGGGATAAATTCAGGATTTCCATAAACTCATCACCTGTGATCGTCTCTTTCTCATACAGATATTTTGCCAGCTCGTGGAGTTTCGGCATGTTATCTTTTAAGAGCTGCTCTGCTTTGTCGTACTGTTTTCTGACTGCTGCAACAACCTTCTCATCAATCTGTGCTGCTGTCGATTCGGAGCATGCCAGGGAAGTGTCACCGCCGAGGTACTGGTTCGTTACCGTCTCAAATGCAACCATACCAAATTCCTCGTTCATACCGAAGCGGGTGATCATGGCTCTTGCCACCTTCGTTGCCTGCTCGATATCGTTCGAAGCACCTGTCGTGATGGAATGGAACACCAGATCCTCTGCCACACGGCCGCCGGTCAGGGTTGCAATTTTATTTTCCAGCTCTTCACGGCTCATCAGATTATGCTCATCTTCATCCACCTGCATCGTATAGCCGAGGGCGCCGGACGTACGCGGGATAATGGTGATCTTCGTAACTGGAGCGGAATGGCTCTGCAGTGCTGCGACGAGTGCATGGCCGACCTCGTGGTAGGAAACGATCAGTTTCTCTTTGTCGGTCATGATCTTATTCTTCTTCTGGTATCCGGCGATGACAACCTCAACGCTCTCCTCCAGATCCGCCTGGGTGACGAATTTTCTTCCATCACGGACGGCACGGAGTGCTGCCTCGTTGATCATATTGGCAAGTTCTGCACCAGAAGCACCGGATGCCATACGTGCGATCGCATTGTAATCGACATTGTCGCCCACGCGGATGTTTTTCGCATGGACTTTCAGGATTTCCTCACGGCCTTTTAAGTCAGGCAGTTCAACCGGCACACGGCGGTCGAAACGGCCCGGACGAAGAAGTGCCGGGTCCAGGGAATCCGGACGGTTCGTCGCTGCCAGAATGACAACGCCTTTCTTTCCATCGAATCCATCCATCTCGGCAAGCAGCTGGTTCAGGGTCTGCTCACGCTCGTCGTTTCCGGAGAATCCGCCGCCGTCACGTTTTTTGCCGACGGTATCGATCTCATCGATAAAGACGATACACGGTGCTTTCTCATTTGCCTGCTGGAACAGGTCACGCACCTTCGCAGCTCCCATGCCGACGAACATCTCGACAAACTCAGAACCGGAAATGGAGAAGAACGGAACATTTGCCTCTCCGGCTACTGCCTTTGCAAGCAGCGTTTTACCGGTTCCTGGAGGGCCGACAAGCAGTGCTCCTTTCGGCATTTTTGCACCAATTTCTTCATATTTTTTGGGATTATGGAGGAAGTCAACAATCTCCTGTAAAATTTCTTTTGCCTCATCCTCTCCGGCAACATCTGCAAATTTAATGCCGGTTTCGGACTGTACATAAACCTTGGCGTTGCTCTTTCCAAAGCTCATCGCATTTCCCATGCCGCCCATCATCTTGCTCGTCATGCGTTTCATCAGCCACTGTCCGAGCGCAACCATCACAACGATCGGTATTACCCATGTTAAAAGAAATTCCATGAGTGGCGACATCTGCTCTATGATCGGCGTTCCGAATTCGGTAATACCTGCCTCATATAAACGATCTACCAGCTTGTAATCATTCATCACACCCGTCTTATAATAATTCGCCGGGCTTGATTTGTCGCTGAAAATAATCTCATTTGACTGGATCTGGACTTCGCTGATTTCGTTGTTATCTACCATCTGCAAAAATTTTCCGTAATCAACTTCTGTTACTTTTGGCTCGAGAAGTCTCGGGAAAAGCAGAAGATTTAACAGCAGAATGACGATCAGCGCAATCACATAATAAAAAATTATGGGTTTTTTCGGTTTTTGCACCTGTTTCATCTGTATCCCCTCCTGTTTCTTGATTTTCTTTCTTTTTTAGTAGCATAAACTTTTCTTTCGCTAAAATCAATCAAATTCTGACATTTCATGAAACTTTTATACTTTTTTATATTTTCGCTATAGAAAGGTAAGTTTCTTGCTTTTCCATCTGTTTTCGGCTATACTTGCGAAAGACTGGGAAAGTCTCTTTTTGAAATTTTGCCCCGAAATGACAGGGTTCATTCGATAAAAAAGCTATAGAAACGGAGGTTTTGTGTATGGGACACAGGTTTACATATGTGGTTTCGCCGGAGGAGGAACGGGAAAATCTGACTGTGGAATGGTTTCTCCGCCGGCATGGATATTCGCGCCATATTATTACGGGCTAAAACGCACAGAGGACGGCATTTTCCGAAACGGCGTCCGCGCCTGGACGAGCCAGGCCGTGCACGCCGGGGATGTGATCGAAACGCACCTTGTCGAAACAGAACCCTCCGACGGAATTCTGCCGCGGCCGGTTCCGTTTTCGGTTGTGTATGAGGATGACGACATCCTCGTTGTGGATAAACCCGCTGATACGCCGATTCATCCGTCGATTGGAAATTATGAAAATACGCTGGCAAACGGCATTGCATGGTATTTTGAACAGAAAGGTGAACCCTTCGTCTACCGCTGCATCAACCGCCTCGACCGCGACACCACCGGCCTTATCGTACTCGCCAAGCACGCCTTAAGCGCCGCCGTCCTCTCCCAGGCCATGCGCTCCCGCGAAATCCACCGCACGTATCAGGCCTTCGCCCTCGGCGAAACCGCTGCATCCGGCACCATCGACGCCCCGATCGCCCGCCTCGACGGCTCCCTCATCCAACGCACCGTCGACTTTGCCTCCGGCGAGCGCTCCGTAACCCATTACCGCACCCTCGCACACTGCTCCGTTTTCTCCCACCTCGAACTCAACCTCGAAACCGGCCGCACCCACCAGATCCGCGTCCACATGGCTTACATCGGCCATCCGCTGCTCGGCGATACCCTCTACAACAAAACTCCCGGCACTTTCCCCCGCCAGGCACTTCACTCTGCATCGCTCTCCTTCGTCCATCCGATCACCGGAGAACCCTTAAACTTCCACGCACCACTGCCGGAAGATATGCAAAACCTGCTGACATAAACCAACCCCCGTGAGTTGCCGCTCACGGGGGTTTTGTTGTCCCTGATGGAACTGTCATGTCTTTTTGCCGGTGACATTGTATCATACACAAAATTTAGTTTCAATCATCATTTTCATACAGTTCTGATTCTCGGTACTTCATCGATATGCAAATATTTGCTGATGCATTTCACAATCACATCATGATCCGAAACCTGTCCCATGCCGGACACTGCTACGGTTGCCACAACGCCGACTTCTTCCACGCAGATCGGAAAACCTCCGCCCAGCATTGCGTATTCCTTCGGGTCCAGTACCATCTGTTTTACGCTCTCCGGCGCATTCGTCGCTGCCATGTAGAGCTGCAGCGAACTCCGCTCCGTCAGAAGCACCGAATTGCTCTTCCGTCTCATCAGCTCCACATTGTGCGGCGTAATGCCGTTATCACAATACTGGAATACAACTTCCCCGTTGCTTCTGCGAATCATGATGCCAACCTGCGCTCCGCGCCGTCTTGCCTCCATCAGGATCATCGTTCCCAGTTCCCATGCGTCTGCATTTGTAAAATGCGTAAACTGCAGAATATCCTCCTGCATATCGAGCACTTTCATCAGTTCATCCATTGTCATTGTCATACTTTTGCCCCGTCCTTTCTGCTATTTTATATTTTTTTAGCTTTTCGCCCCTCGTTTTCTGACTTTCAGTTTATCATTTTCCCAAATTCAAGTCAAGCCAGCCACCCCCGGCATTGGCTAACACGATATCACCGAAAAGCAAAAATTCCACGCCGCAGAAGTTCCCTCCCACAGCATGGAATTTCTCATTTTTATTTTTCTACCATAATACACTTCCGCGGGCAGTTCTCCGCGCAGAGGCCGCAGCCTGTACATTTTGCCGGGTCGATCTCCGCGCGCTGGTCCACAACGTGAATTGCATCCGACGGGCAGTTCTTCTCGCACTTCTTACATCCGATACAGCCGATCTCACACGCTGCCATCACCGCCTTGCCCTTCTCGGTTGAGCGGCATTTCACCGTGATCTTCTGCTCATACGGAATCAGGTCGATCAGATTTCTCGGACAGGCCTTCACGCAGGCACCGCATGCCTTGCACGCTTCGCCGTCCACAACGGCAATGCCGTTTTCAATATGGATCGCATCAAACTTACATGCCTTCACGCAGTTTCCAAAACCAAGACATCCGTTTCCGCAGCTCTTCGGACCGCCGCCCGGTACAAAACCAGCGTAGGAGCAGTCCCTTGCACCCGTGTATTCATACTTGTTCTTTGCCACGTCACACGTACCGGCGCACCGTACCACTGCTTTTCTGCGCTCCTGTGCTCCGGCTTCCTGTCCCATAATGGCACCGATCGCTGCCGCAACCGGAGAACCGCCGACTGGACAGACCGAAATCGGGGCTTCACCCTTTACCACTGCAGCCGCCGCTCCGTCACAGCCCGGGTAACCGCAGCCGCCGCAGTTGTTGCCCGGCAGCGCTTCACGGACCTTCGTCTCGCGCTCGTCCACTTCCACATAAAACTTCTTTCCGGCAATTCCAAGGAGAATACCAATCAAAAGGCCGGTTCCACCCACCATCAGGGTGGCTGCTAAAATACCATTCATCTCTTCATCCCTCCTAGATCATTCCGGAAAATCCCATAAATGCCATTGACATCAGCATAGCCGTAAGAAGAACGATCGGCATTCCTTTGAATGACTCCGGGATATCGTTGTACTCCATCTTTTCCCGCAGGCCGGCCATCAGCACCATGGCAATCGTAAAGCCGATTGCGGTTGCCAGACCGTAAACCGTACCCTGCAGAATCGTGTAATCCTTCTGTACGTTGATGAGTGCCACACCGAGTACCGCGCAGTTTGTTGTAATCAGCGGAAGGTAAACGCCGAGCGCTCGATACAGAGACGGAATCGTCTTTTTCAGGAACATCTCAACGAGCTGTACCAGCGCCGCGATGACAAGAATGAAAACGATCGTTTTCAGATAATCAAGTTCTGCCGGTGCCAGGATAAATTTGTAAATCAGACTTGTCACAAATGAAGAAATCGTGAGGACAAAAATAACCGCTCCGCCCATGCCGGCCGCCGTATCCATCTTTTTGGAAACACCGAGGAAAGCACAGATGCCGAGGAACTGGCTTAAGACAACGTTGTTCACCAGCGCCGCACCGATCGCAATTAAAATCAGTTCTTTCATTTCGCTTCCTCCTTTCCTTTCACAGCCTGGCAGTATGCCTTATTGGCACATGCCATACAGCCGGTCTCTTCTGCCGGGACTGCCGGTTTTCCGGTTTTCTCTGACTTCTGGCGTTTGATGCGGTTCTGCACCGCAACGAGCATTGCCAGCACAAGGAAGGCTCCCGGCGCCATAATAAAGATGTTGACCGGTTCGTAAGCGCCTGGCATTACCTGGATACCGAACAGGGTTCCGGCTCCGATCAGTTCACGGAACATACCGATCAGGGTCAGACCGACGGTAAAACCAAGGCCCATTCCGATACCATCAAATAAAGACGGGATCGGACCATGTTTCCAGCATATGCCTCGGCGCGTCCCAGGATGATACAGTTTACAACGATCAGCGGGATGTAGATGCCAAGGGCGGAATAGAGTGCCCGAATAAAACCTTCCATCAAAAATTCCACGATGGTTACAAACGATGCCACAACAACGATGTATGCTGGCATACGCACGCCGTCCGGGATGATTTTCCGAAGCAGGGAAATCATCAGGTTGGAGGCGGTCAGGATGACCATCGTCGCAAGGCCCATGCCGATACCGTTCTTTGCAGAAGTGGTAACCGCAAGCGTCGGACACATACCTAGCATCATGACGAGGTCGGGTTTTCTTTTATGATACCATTATAAAGCCGTTCCAGCGGCGTATCTTTTCTCATGAGTTCCCTCCCTCTCCGGAAAGCAGACCGGATTCGTTGCAGTAGTTAAAACAGCAGATTCCTGCATTGACACCGTTTGTTACAGCGTTCGTTGTCAGAGTTGCTCCGCTCAGCGCATCGATTTCATCATCCGCGGATGCGCCGGATTTTGTGTAGGAGAATGCTTCTACGTTTTTATCCTTGAACTGATTCTTGAAATCGTCTGTGTCGGCACGCATACCAAGGCCGGCCGTCTCGGAAAGTGACAGGAAAGAGATTCCTTTTGTCGTTCCGTCCGATGCAATTCCCATCGAGAACTGCATGCCGCCGCCATAGCCTTCGGTTGTGGAGATGATCTCAACCAGGCCGATCGTCGCGCCGGATGCGTCTTTTGCAAACAGCAGCTCATCTATCGTCTGGGCATTAAAATCGTGGCCAGTTAATGCTGCCGCAAGCTCTGCCTTTTCTGCATCGCTCATCGTTACTTCTTCAAAGGAAGCTGCCTCTGGAAATACATTCTGGCAGGATTCCTGTTTTTCTTTCTCCTGTTGCTTCTGAATCGGCTCCAGGGTTACCTGATGTGCCGCCCCGAGAAGCAATCCGGCAATCAGCGTGATCGCCGCAAGAATCAGTGCGTTTTTTATGATTTTGTTCATGCTTTTTTCTTGCCTCCTCTTCCGAATCCAACCGGCACGGTCACGCGCTCAATAAGCGGAACCAGAAGATTGGTAAAGATGATGGCATAGGAAACGCCCTCTGCCGAATTTCCAAAGATACGGAATACACCGGTCAGAAGTCCTAAAATGACCGCGTAGATATACTGTCCCTTCTTTGTGATCGGACGGGTAACGTAATCAGTTGCCATGAACCACGCACCAAGCATCAGACCACCGCCAAAAAGATGCGCGCCAAGGAAGTTGATATCAAAACCGTGGCCGCCGAAAATCAGGGCAAATAAAAGCTCTGTTCCAATGTAGATGAGCGGAATATTGAGGTCGATCACATGAATGCAGACAAGGAAAATGCCGCCAATCAGAAGTGCCAGTGCGGAAGTCTCACCGATCGTTCCGGCCGTATTTCCAAGGAACATGGACAGCAGATTCACCTGCTCTCCTGCTTTTGCTGCGGCGAGCGGTGTCGCACCGGATACGGTATCCACGAGGTGTGCGGCTGCCGGGGCAGCGAAGTTGGTCATATGACCCGGGAAGGAAATCAAAAGGAAGCATCTTCCTGCAAGCGCCGGATTCATAATGTTCTGGCCAAGACCGCCGAAAAGCTGTTTTACGACGAGAATTGCAAACACACCGCCGATTACCGGCATCCAAAGAGGCGCCTGCACCGGCATGTTCATGGCCAGCAGAAGGCCGGTTACCAGTGCACTGCCGTCGGCAATCGTCGCCGGTTTCTTCATTCCTTTTTCATACAGATATTCCGTCAGGGGACAGACTGCCATCGAAATCACAATCAGAAGCAGCGCCCTAAGGCCGAAATTCCAGATTCCCACGCAGGCTGTCGGGGCAAGGGCAAGCAGGACGGCAAACATGATTTTATCCGTCGTTACCTTGGACCGTGCGTGCGGGGAAGATGATACGTGTAATAATCCATTCATATGTAAGGTCCCCCTATTTTTTCTTTCTCTTTGCCAGAAGCACTTTACGCATTGAGCTGATCTCCTGCGTCAGCGGACGTCTTGCCGGGCAGATAAAGGAACAACAGCCACATTCACAGCACTCCATTCCGCCATATTTCAGGAACTTCTCTTCCTCACCGTGCTCCGCAAAAACAGAAAGGCGGGCCGGAAGAATCTGACCCGGACAGACGGAAACACAGCGTCCGCAATTGATGCAGGCAGATGGTGCCAGCGCAGATACTTCATCCTCCGTAAGGCAGGTCAGTGCAGATGTTGTCTTGGTAACAGGAACATCCATTGTAAACAGGGCTCTTCCCATCATCGGGCCGCCGCAGATGATCTTGACCGCCTCGTTTTTCAAACCGCCTGCCTGCTCTAAAAGTTCGGACAAGAGCATGCCGACCGGTACTTCAAAGTTGCACGGATTCTGTACAGCATCTCCCGTCACGGTAACGATACGGCTCATCAGCGGTTCGCCGAAGCGGACTGCCTGGTAAATAGCGGTCACGGTATCAATGTTATCCACGATACAGCCCGCGTCCGCCGGCAGCATGGAAGAATTTACCTTTCGCCCCGTTGCTGCATAGATCAGCATACGCTCGGCACCCTGCGGGTATTTCGTTTTAGTTCTAGAACCTCAATATTGTCCCCCGGAAGCACCAGCTCGCAAAATTTCGCGATACAGTCCGGTTTGTTGTCCTCAATGCAGATAATTCCCTTTGCTTTCGGGAACATATGCAGCATGATTTTTAAGCCTCCGATCACCTTTTCCGGCTCTTCGAGCATTCTGCGATAGTCGCTCGTCAGATACGGCTCACACTCTGCTCCATTGACGAGAATGTGGTCAATCGCTGACGGATCTTTCGGGGATACTTTGACGTGTGTCGGGAAGCCTGCACCTCCCATTCCCACGATTCCGGCCTCTTTGATCTTGTTCCGAATCGTATCTGCGTCGAGTTTTTCCCAGTGCGGGCACTCCTCAAATGTTTCTTTTTCATACAACCCGTCGTTCTCCACAACGATACAGTCTACCGGGGAACCGGCTGCGGAAACTTTTTTCTCAATTCCTTTTACCGTGCCGGAAACCGATGCGTAAACAGGAGCCGAAACAAACCCTCCCGCTTCTGCGATTTTCTGTCCCGCTTTTACATGATCGCCTTTTTGTACGATCGGCACAGCAGGCGCTCCGATGTGCTGTGACACTGCGTAATACAATAAGTTGCCCGGCTGCGCTTTGACAATCGGTTTGTCCTTAGAGAGCTCTTTTCCCTCGTACGGGTGAACGCCGCCATGAAAAGTATTTCTTTTCTTCTGAAACATGCTTTTCACCTCATCCTTTCTCTTTTCTATGCTGCATTTATCAATTCACAGCCTTTTTTCGGTTTTTTATGCAAAAAAGGCTGGTGCATTGCCCTGATTATTTCGGTTATTCATATCGGACTTCTTTTAACAGGAGTCCGCATGCCGGTGCAAGAAAACCCGCACTTTCGCGATTTTTTGCTTTGAGAAGCTCCGTCATTGATGCGATATCCCGTTTTCCCATCCCGGCCTCCACAAGTGTTCCGGTCAGGATCCGCACCATGTGGTACAGAAAACCGGTTCCGGTATAGGAAATGATAAGAATCCCGTCTTTCTCGCAGAAATCAATTCCGGTAATCGTCCGTACTGTCGATTTTTTCATACGTTTGTTGGCACAGAAGCTCCTGAAATCATACGTTCCGATAAACGCTTTCGATGCTTCTTTCATTTTTTCCACATCGAGCGGTGCTTCCGGAAAATACACGTATTTCCGCTCGAAAACATGTTTTCTGCCATCGATCACGATACGGTATTCGTATGTTTTGTCCACCGCATTCAGACGGCTGTGGAAGCGCTCCGGCATCCGCGCGAGGCTGGTGACTTCGATGTCTTCCGGCAGATAATGGTTGATTGTCTGCAGAAGTTCTTCATCGGATAAATCAGTATGGAACTTTGCATTTGCGACCTGTCCCGCCGCATGGACGCCGGCATCGGTTCTGCCCGCGCCGTGGATCTCCACCGGCTCTCCTGCGATCCTGGACAACAGCGTTTCGAGCTTGCCCTGAATCGTGTTGTCCGTATTTCCCTGCTTCTGCCAGCCGTTATAGCGCGTGCCATCGTACTGCAGGATCATTTTATAATTCATCTTTTTCTTCCTTCCTCTGTCCTGTTCTTCCTCTTCCTTTCAAATCATTTTTCTCCAGAGATGGGCTTTTCAGAACCATTTTCTTCTTTCCAAAGTGGCAGCTTATCATTTGGCATCCATGCTTTTCTCAATCAAAAAGCTCCGTAACGCTGGACTTCGCGCCAGATTTGCTTCAAACAGCACCACTTCTGCTCCGCCCGGAAAGCTGTTCTGTAAAAATTCAGCGGCACGGCGGATCTGCAGTTTCACATCCTTTACTTCCTTCTCCACTTTTTCCTGTTCCAGTTCACATACCGTTTCAAAAAGCTCTTTCATCTGATCCGAATCGGTTTTGCGACATTTTTTAGCGGTCTCCTCGAGTTTTTTTAACTTTTTCAAGACCCGCGCATTCGTTTCTTTCTCGCCCTTTTTCAGCAGTCCCTGCTGTTTGCACACTGCAAATCCCTGCTCTTTCTGTTGTAGCCAGGATGCGTATGTCTCATCTTTTTTCTGCCTGCAAAGCCCGGTAAACTGGCGAAAGCACTCGGAGAGCTCCTTTGCCGTGTGCTCCTGCTTCTGGCAGCCGGATGCCTCTTTCTGAAGTGCCGCATGAAACAGAGACAGCAGTACAGATCGCTCTTCTGCGGAACCATTTGCCGCCATCTTCTGTTTTTCTGCCATGATTTTCCGGAAAATGCACCGGTCAGAATCTCCTCTACACCGTAATCCTGTCCATATTTTTCGTAAATCCGGTAGTACGAGCTGAATTCCTCCGTCGTCTTTTCTTCCTGCAAATATTGTCCGATCAGTGCTTCGTCGACCGGAAAATGCAGGATTTCATAACTTTTCAGCACTGCCGACAAATCCTCCCAGCCGCGTGCTGTCACAAAACGCTTCTCATCCGCTTCCTGCGAAACAGAATAAAAATGGTCACTGTGTGCCATAAGGTACGTTGTCACGGCGCTGTGGATCTGATTTTTCTCTGCATAGGAAAGCCACACGGAAAGCTCGGGAACCACCTCGATCTTCCGCACACGGTCAAGCGTTGCCACATCAAATTCCCGCACAGATTTATTATATTCCGGCGGATTTCCGGCGGCCACGATCAGCCAGTCATCCGGGATGTGCTGATTGCCAAATTTTTTGTCCTGCAAAAGCTGCAGCATTACCGGAGCGAGGGTCTCGGAGACGCAGTTAATTTCATCGAGAAAGAGGATACCCCGCTTCTTTCCGGTCTGCTCCATGCAGTCATAGATCGAGGCGATGATCTCGCTCATCGTGTATTCCGTTGTATGTACCATTTTCCCTTCGATTCCACGTGTGCAGATCTCCGGAAGGCCCATGGCACTCTGACGCGTATGGTGTGTCATCGTGTAGGCGACAAGCCCCACACCGCACTCTTCTGCGATCTGCTCCATAATTGCCGTTTTTCCGATGCCCGGCGGGCCGATCAGGAGAATGGGACGCTGCTGCCGGAGCGGAACCAGCGGAAAACCAATTTCATCTCTTGCAAAGTATGCGCGCAGGGCTTTTTCAATTGTCTCTTTTGCTTCTTGTATGTTCATATGATCTCTCTTATCTTATGCACTCTTTATGTACTCTCGAAATCTTTCTGTGTTTGATTTTGCGAGATGCTTTTTTGTCAGTTTTGTTCAAAGAGTACATTCTTCTGTCAGCAGTTTTTTTGCCCATTTTGGGACAAGATTCATTTTTTCGGTCTGTCTGACAAAGACAAATGCCGTCTCGTAATCGGGCTTTTGTTCGGGATAAATTCCGTCTCCGTCGGTAAAATAGATCAACGCTTTTAAGTTTCGGAATACATGCTGTTTCCGCAACTCTTCCACTTTCTGAAAGACAGGACGGAAATCGGTTCCGCCTCGGCCCTTGATGATAATTGTTTCACGGTAAGCTTCCCATTCTTTCGGTGAATGGATCATCGTGACATCCTGCACGAAGCTGTCGCACTGGATCAGGCAGACGTTCCATCGGGAAAAGAAGTTTTCTTTTTCTTCAAGAATGCTGCGCGTCTCACCAAGGAACTTTGCTACAATTTCTTTTTTGCACGAACCGGATGTGTCGATCGCGATAACCAGCTCTTCGAGACGGTTTCCCTCGCGCGTCTCCGGCGGCTCGATGAAAGGGAAATTTCCGTAATACATAAGCCCATAATGGTAAGCGACTGGATCGAAGCTGTCGAGATCCAGCTCCATTTCCTCGCGGGTAACGGTAAAGCGTTTCAGGAAGCGGCGGTAATCGTACGCTCTTTTTTCGATCCCGGACAGGGTTTCTTTTTTTCCACCACGGTTCTGGCCTCGCCGCAGGCCGCCGGTGCCGTAGTTTTCCGCCAACTTGCGGGAAGCACGTTTCCAGACTGATTGAAAAGACTCGATAAGTTCCGGTTCTTTTCCCGGCACCAGCCATGAAACCGGAGACTGTTTTTCTTTTTCCGGCATCAGCCATGAAACCGGGGGCTGTTCTTTTTTTTCCGGCTCCGGTGTTTCTTTCCCAAACCGGCGGATGCATTCCAGCAGCAGGTGCTGATAGCCTTCCTTGAGGAACGATGAATTTTCGGCACACATGCAGAGTACAAAATCGGAGTTAAAATATATCGTATGACCGTCGGATGTGATGGCTTTTGTCCTGTCGGATGGCTGATGCTGAAAGAAAAGAATCGCTTCACCAAGTTCCGGGTACAACCAGCAGAGGTTTTTGCGGGCTTCTTCGAAAAGCCGGAGCGCCAGCGCTTCTTTTTCTTTTGTGGGCTTTTCTTTTTGAAACGCAGCTTCTGTTTTTCTGCTTTCCGTATTCTCCTGCATCGGATCCTGTGAGCTCCGGTTCAGGAGAATACGGAAAGCCTGCCATTTCTGCTGGTCGGCAGCAAGGTTGAGAAAACGTTTTCGGTCTGCATCGGACAGCCATCCGGTCTGCAGAATACGTTCCAGCTTTGAAAAATCATCCTCACGAATCAGCATTTCGACAGCGGGACGGATGCGTTTCCGCAGGTATGCGGTATATGCGGCTCGCTGTTCTTCCGGAAGATCCTGCGATTCACAAAAGCCGGAAAGTGCAGCCCGGAGGCGCTGCTGTTCGGATGTCGTCGTTCTGAAACTACTCCAGTCATCCATTTTATTCACTCCCTTACTCGCCGCGTTTTCTCACTTGCACTCAATCTTACGCTATCGCGTAAGCGACATTCGTCGTTCGCCAACTGAAAATAAATTTTCATTTGGCTCACTTGCACTCATTATATCGTCATTTTTGAGCATTGACAATGTTGAATCGTGTTATTTTTTTCACACTTTTACCATATTTTTATGATATACTTGATATTATAAAATACGATTGCAGTCGTAAAAAGCGCAAAGGAGATCCATTTTATGAACAAAGAAAACAGAAAAGCTGCCAAGGAACGGCGTGCCAAAGAGCGGGAGCATGAAGCGAAAGTAGCGCATTACCAAAAGATCTGGAGCTGGGCCGGACCGGCTCTGATTGTCGTTGTGATCGTCGGCCTTATCATCGCCAGCGTACTCGATTCCAAACGACTCTCTGCCAAAAGTGCCTCGGAGGATACCGCAGCCTCCTCATCAGCCTCCACTTCGGCTTCTGCCTCTTTGCAGACCGACACTTCCCTCACCATTGAGGACGGTGATACCGTCAATATCGACTATGTCGGCTCCATTGACGGCGTGGAATTTGAAGGTGGAAACACAAAAGGAAACGGCGCTGATCTTGTGATCGGCTCCCACACTTACATCGATGACTTTGAAGAACAGCTCATCGGCCATCACCCGGGCGACAGCGTAGATGTAACCGTCACTTTCCCGGAAGACTATGGAAAAGACGAACTCAATGGAAAGGAAGCTCTTTTCAAAGTTACCATCAACGGCATTTATAAATAGAACAACCAAAAAGACATCCCCCGCAGATTTTCCGTCTGCGCCGGATGTCTTTTTCTTATTATTTTTTTGTTAAGTTTTTTTCAAAGGCGCTTCGATGTATTAAAAAAAGTACATCTTCTTATTCCACAATTTTGTAATACGCCCGCGCCGTCAGCACATAGACGATCAGGTAAACCACGGCAAACGCCGCAATCGTAATCGCTGTTGCAGCCAGGAACAGATTGCTGTCCGGGAAATTCAGCATTGCCATGATACGCCTGGTCAATGGAAACGCTACCATTGTATGCACCACGGCCACCGCGAGCGGCATGAAAAAGACCGTTACCACCTGTGACTGAATCGTCTGACGGATTTCTTTGCGGCTCATGCCGACCTTCTGCATAATCTGGAACCGTTTTCGGTCATCGAAGCCTTCTGAAACCTGCTTGTAATAGATAATCATAACGGCACCCATCAAAAACAGCGCACCGACGAAAACACCTAAAAACAGAAGTGAACCATACAGACTGTAAACCGTATTGCGCTCTTTTTCGCGCACTTCCACCCATCCGTTAAAAGATGATTCCGTCAGTATCGTCTCAATCTCATCTCCAACAGTGATCTGTTCGCCGGCATCCCCGATAAGATCCAGAGCATATTCCCAACTGTATCCTTCTGGCTCCTTTCCCTGCACAGCCGCATACGCTTCCTTTGCTTCCTTGTTCCGCGTCACCACCGTCATTGTCTCATACACTTGCGTCTTCTCATCCAGAATATACGATTTCTTATCGGTATTCCATTTTTTTACTTCATACGTCTGATTTCCCAGTTCAATCGTGTCATATCCATAATTTTTCTGTTTTTCCTGAAAAACCAGAGCCTGCCCTGGTTCCAGCTCTACCTGTTCGCCGGTTACCTGATTGTACTCCGACTCTTCCATGATTTTTATCAGTGTGCTCGCCGCAGCATCATCTGACTGTGTTTTTTCTACTTTGTTTCTATCTACAACAGCAAGCATAACATAGTATCTCTGATCACTTTCATACTTTTTTCTGAGCTGCTTTTCTTCCAGATGCTGATCAATCCCAGTTTTCACTTCCTCTATCATCTTCTGACTGACCGGTTCCACCGTCTTCATAATGCCGCTCACGCCAGTATTTGCTTCGATCGAAATCTGATGTGGAAACCGCGTATAGGTAACCTCCTCAATTCCCGTCCACAGACATGTGCTGATGGAGATAACCAGAAGCACACCCGTTGACAGAATACAGATATTCGCAAGACCGACCGCATTTTGCTTCATGCGGTACAGCATGCCTGAAATGCTTGTAAAATGGCGTGTCTGGTAATAGTAATTTTTGTTTTTCTTCAGAATTTTCAAAAATGCAATACTTCCAGCAGAAAACAGGCAGTACGTTCCCACCATAACCAAAGCGATTGCATTAAAAAACTTATCAAGTGCGTCCATCGAGGATTGGCAGGTCAGAGCCAGATAATAGCCAACACCAAGAAGCATGAATCCAAGAACCGCCGTCAAAAGCTTCGTTTTCGGTTCCCGCTCACCCTGCGCGCCGCCGTGCAGCAGTTCGACCGGCTGTGAGACGTGGATCTGGCGAAGGCTTAAGAGAAAATTGATCACAAAAGTCAGGCCGAACAGCAGCATCGTACTTCCCACGGCTTTTGCACTGAACGCAAAACCAATTGTTCCGTTCAGTCCGGTCAGCTTCATCAGCACCAGAAACAGCAGGCGGTACAGCAACACACCGAGCAGAATACCGATTCCAAGCGATGCCGCCCACAGATACAGACTCTCAAAAAAGAGGATCTTCGCCAGATGCTTTTTCTCCATGCCGAGAATCTGGAACAGACCGAACTCTTTTTTTCTTCTTTTTGCCAGAAAACTGTTGCTGTAGATCAGAAAAATCACCGCGAACAGGCCAATGATATAGGTTCCCATCCCCATCACTGTCAGGATCGTATCTTTTCCGATCATGGAATCAAAGCCACTTCCCTGCGCCAGTGTATCCATGATAAAAAACATCACCACCGTGCCGATGCATGACAGCAGATACGGAAGAATATTCTGACGGTTTTTGCTCAAATTTGTTTTTGCCAGTCTGGCATACAGCAGATTATTCATCCCGTTCACCACCCGTCGCAAGAATTGTCAACGTATCGGAGATCTTCTGATACATCTCATCGCGCCCTAAAGAACCGCGATACAGCTGGTGGAAGACCTCGCCGTCCTTGATGAACAGCACACGCTTCGCCGAGCAGGCCGCCTTCACACTGTGCGTTACCATAACAATCGTCTGGCCCTCCTCGTTGATCTCCCCGAACAGTTTCATGAGGCCATCCGCTGCATGGGAATCGAGCGCGCCGGAAGGCTCATCCGCAAGAACCAGCTCCGGATTGGTAATCAGCGCACGCGCAACGGCTGCACGCTGCTTCTGTCCGCCGGACACCTCATATGGGTATTTATTGAGGATCTGGGTGATGCCGAGTTTTTTCGCAATCGGCTCTGCCCGAAGACTCATCTCCTCGTATTTTTTTCCTTCCAGCACGAGCGGCAAATAAATGTTGTCACGCAGGGAAAAGGTATCGAGCAGGTTGAAGTCCTGGAACACGAAACCTAAATTTTCGCGGCGGAATCCGGCAATCTCCTTCTCCTTTAATTCGCCGAGATTCTTTCCATTTAACCGCACCTGTCCGCCGGTTGGCTTGTCTAGTGCTGCGAGCAGGTTCAGAAGCGTCGTTTTTCCGCTTCCCGATTCGCCCATGATTGCAACAAATTCGCCCCGTTCCACTGTAAAATTAACGTCTTTCAACGCTTCCACCCGGTTGCTGCCAAGGCGCGTGGTATATGTTTTTTTCAGATGTTCTACTTCCAGAATTGCCATGTCACATTTTCCTTTCTGTCTGAACTGTTTTCTTAATTGACAAGGCTTATTATACCCGTCCGCGCTCTCTTCTGCCTTAGGATCATCTTACAAAAAGACCGGCAACCTTACATTTCTGTAAGATTCCCGGCGAAGCTCTCTATGTACTACAAGGATACGGTATCCAGCCCAAGATACACCTTCGTTCCCACTCCCATCTCCGACTCGATGCGGATGGTATGCGAAAGTTTCTCCATGATCTGGCGGCACAGATACAGTCCGATGCCCGTTGACCGCTTGTCTGCGCGGCCGTTGCAGCCCGTGTAGCCTTTTTCGAAAATCCGCGGCAGATCCTCCGGCGCAATGCCGATGCCGGTGTCCTCAATCACCAGCGTTTTTGGTGCATCCGGTGACAGATAGATGTGAATGCTTCCACTTTTCGTGTATTTCAGCGCATTTGACAGAATCTGCTCCAGCACAAAGACGAGCCATTTTTCATCTGTCAGCACCTCGCAGTGCACCGGCTCGTAGGAAAGGATAATCTTCCGGCGGATAAAAAGCGGAGCATATTTCCGCACAGCCTGGCGGATCAGCGCATCCAAATCGTACCTTGCAAAGACAAGATCCGATGTCATTTTTTCCATGCGCAGGTACTGCAGCGCCATCTGCACATACTGCTCCGTCTGGAAAAGTTCGCTCTGCATTTCACGCGAAAACGGCGTATCCTCCTCCTGCAGAAGCAGCCGCATCGCCGCAATCGGCGTTTTGATCTGATGGGTCCACATCGTGTAATACTCCATCATATCGCGGTATTTCTGCTCCATCTTAATCTGTTCTTCCTGAAACTGCCGCTCATAGGATGCGATGATCTGCTGGTAATCCCGCGCCAGAAGCCCGTCCGCCTCCGGAAGCGCTTCTGTTTTGCCCTGCGGTTCGGCGGCAAGGAGTGCTAAGACCAGATGATGTTTCCGGTACTTCCCATAATGAAAGCAAAAACCTGTGGCTCCGACAGCAGCCATCAGCACGATCATATAAACGGTGACATCCTGCGGCACATTGCGCAGAAAACAGAGGAGTGAAAATACTCCTATAAAAGCGGCAATCCGCACGGCCGATGCAAGATGCTCTTTCAAATACCAGTTAAGAAGTGTAACCTCCTGCCGGATTCCCTCTTTCTGTTGTTCCATCCTCTTTCTCCTGTTCTGCTTCCGTCATGCGATCAGGTAGCCGACACCCTTTTTCGTCTGGATAAAGTCTGTAAGTCCTGCCTCCTCCAGTTTTTTCCGCAAGCGCGTGACGTTGACTGTCAACGTGTTGTCATCTATAAAGCTGTCCGACTCCCACAGATGCATCATCAGCATATCGCGGCTGACGGCTTTTCCTTTATTTTCGAGAAGGGACTGCAGAATGCGCCACTCATTTTTTGTCAGCTCAATTCGCTTTCCCCGGTAATTCAGCACACCACTTCCCGTATCGAGCATGGCACCGCGGTGCTCGAGGAAATTCGTTTCTCCGGCAAATTCGTAGGTGCGACGGAGCATCGCCTGGACTTTGGCGGTCAGGACACTTAAATCAAACGGCTTCGCGATAAAGTCATCGCCGCCCATATTAACGGCCATAATGATGTTCATGTTGTCTGATGCAGAAGAAAGAAAAATTACCGGCACTTTCGAGACCTTTCGAATCTCCTGGCACCAGTGAAATCCGTTAAAAAAGGGAAGATGAATGTCCATCAGCACTAATTGCGGATTTTTCACGGCAAATTCGGCGAGAACACTGGAAAAATCCTGTACGCAGAACGCATCCATGCCCCAGGAAACCAGGCTCTGCTGCACGGCGCGGGCGATGACTTCATCATCTTCTACAATCATAATTCGATACATGGCTGTTCCTCTGTTGTCTCTAGCAAAGCGGATATTCGCAATCCGCTTCGCTACTTGCTTGATTCGGTTAAAAATATAGACTCCGGGCTGGTGTTTTCAACGCACAGCCGCTCCCGGAGCCGTTTTCGCAGATGATTATACTCTTACAATATAATCTGCTTTTCTTTCTTTTGCCTCCGGGTACTCACAGTCGCGATAGCCGAGGATGCAGTGGCCGATGCCAACATAATTTTCGGAAAGTCCCCACTCTTTTAAGAGGGCTTTTCCCTCCGGGCTCGCGAACTCTTCTTTTGCACGATGGATCCAGCAGGAATCCACACCAACGGCATGTGCTGCCAGCATCAGATTTCCCATGACAAGAGAGCCGTCCTCCACATAAGTTCCGCGCTCCGGGTCAGCAAGCACGATCAGAACGGTCGGAGCGCCGTAGAACGGATCGGATGTTGTACCCATAACAGCCGCATTCATTTTCGAAAGCTTTGCAATCAGCTCCGGTTTCTGTACCACAACAATCACCGGCGACTGTTTTCCCATGCCGGTTGCCGCATACGTTCCGGCCTCCAGAATCGCATCAAGCTGCTCATCCGTAATCTGCTCCGCTTTGTATTTGCGGATGCTTCTTCTTGTTTTGATTGCATTTAATACTTCGTTGTTCATGGTAAAAATCCTCCTGTTCTTTTTTTGTTTTTATCGCAAACGCCGCAGCTCTGTATACCGGACGCATTGCCTGCCTACATCTGTTTCCGCACAATCCGATACTCGTCGCCGATCTGGTAGTACGGACAGTTGTAAAATTTATCCTGCAGAAAACGTGCCATCTCATCCTCATCGAGATCCACCTCGCAGGTGTAGCACTCATAATCCTCATCATACACAAAATTACCGCACGACTCACAGCTTGTGGCCATCTGGCGGGAGTGCTTTTTCTTTTGTGCATGGGGTGTTGGTTCTATCATATGGCAATTCCTCCCATTTCTTACACTTCGCTTTTCCGTTTCGGCGCTTCCAGCAGAGGAAGAATTTCTATTTTTCATCCACAACCTGGAAGATATAAAATTTCAGGTAATAGGACTCATCCGCCGCCCACAGAATTGGGTGATCCGGGGCCTGGGTGCGGTATTCTACCTGACGAAGGCGTTTGTGGACGTTGTGAGCCGCCTGGTTGATGGTTTTCGTGAAGAGTTCGTAGTCCATAAAGTGGGAACACGAACAGGTGCACAGATAGCCGCCGTCTTTGACCAGTTTCATGCCGCGCAAATTGATTTCACGATATCCCTTGATTGCGTTTTTGATAGAGTTTCTTGATTTTGTGAAGGCCGGCGGGTCAAGGATAACGACGTCGAATTTTTCTCCCTCTTTTTCAAGACGCGGCAACAGTTCAAAGACATCCTCGCACACGAAAGATGCTACGTTTTCCAGACCATTTAAGGATGCGTTTTTCCGTGCCTGCTCTACACCGAGCTCTGATGCATCAACGCCGATAACTTCCTTTGCTCCTGCATATGCCGCATTCAGTGCAAACGACCCGGTATGGGTAAAGCAGTCGAGCACTCTCGCGTCCTTGCAGAGCTTCTGCACAGCCAGACGGTTGTATTTCTGATCCAGGAAGAAACCAGTTTTCTGGCCGTCCTTGACATCGACGAGATAATGGACGCCATTCTCGACGATTTCCACGCTGGTGTCAAACGGCTCGGAGAGAAATCCTTTCACACGCTCCATGCCTTCCTGCTCACGCACTTTTGCATCACTTCGCTCAAACACACCGCGGATCTTAACACCGTCTTCTGCCAGAACCTCCTCCAACAGGCGGATGATCGTCATTTTCATTTTGTCGATGCCGAGTGCCAGCGACTGGACAACCAGCACATCGGAGAATTTATCCACTACGAGTCCCGGCAGGAAGTCTGCCTCGCCAAAGATCAGGCGACAACTCGATGTGTCCGTCACTTTTTTGCGGTACTCCCAGGCATCCTGCACTCTTTTTCTCAAAAATGCTTCATCGATTTCCTGGTCGATATTTCTTGTCATCATACGGATGCGGATTTTGGAATGCTCATTGATGAAACCTCGTCCCATCGGGTATCCGTCAAAGTCGCGCACCAGCACGATATCTCCGTTTTCATATGCTCCTAAAATCGAAGCGATCTCATTATCAAAAATCCAGGCTCCGCCCTGCTTTAAGGCGCGGCCCTCTCCTTTTTTCAGTGTTACAACTGCGTTGCTCAAAAGTTTTTCCTCCTTAAAACAATATAGTTAGTCATATCTAATCATAGACAAATGTGTTTTGCTTGCATTCTCAAAACCGCGCTTCCAGCGCTTTTTGCTGCTGCACAGCTCCTTTTTGCACGAGTGAACTATAACGTCAGATTCCTCTTCCGTCAAACTCCGGAATGAAACTCTCCTCAGCCACCGGGCCTTCCTGTAAAAAGGCGTTGGTGACGCCGAGGGAAAACGTATAGTCCAGCAGACGCTCATACTCCCGCTTTGTCGTTTTCCGGTTCAGCGGACTTATGTTTTCCACCTGCGGAAGCGGCGTGTACTGGCTCATGAGGCTCAGCCAGACGGTATCGCCGTACGTCTCATAGACGTATTTTACCACAGCTTTTGCATTTTTTACAGCACCGGGCAGCAATAAATGGCGCACAATCACACCTTTTTTCATCAGACCATTCTCATCGAATACAGCCTCTCCTGTCTGACGCACCATTTCCGCCAGCGCCCGTTTTGCTGTTTCCGGGTAATCTTCTGCCCGCGAGTACACTTTTGCAAGGGAGGAGTCCATATACTTAAAATCTGTCAGATAAATATCGATCAGCCCATCCAGGGCCTGCAGGGCTTCCACGCTCTCATACCCGCCGCAGTTATAGACAATCGGTACGGTAAGTCCCTTCTCTTTCGCCAGAAGAAGTGCTTCCCGGATCTGCAGCACGTAGTGGCTCGGCGTCACAAGATTGATGTTATTCGCATTCTGCGCCTGCAGCTCCAGAAAAATATCCGAAAGCCGCCCGATCGAAATCACTTTTCCGCTCTCCATCTCCGCAATATGATGGTTCTGACAGTAAACACACCGCAGATTACATCCGGAAAAGAAAACCGTCCCCGACCCCGTCGTCCCGGAAATACACGGCTCCTCCCAGAAATGCAGTGCAGCCCGCGCCGCCGCAACCCCGGAGGGCGCCTTACAATATCCCGTCTTTCCATGCTCCCGGTCCGCTCCGCACTTCCGCGGACAGACCCGGCACCGGCTTATCTCCTGTTCCAAATCCAGCATAATATTTCTCCCTTTTCTTTTTAGAAAAAAGCCGTGTCTCCGGAGAATAGTTTCTTCCACAGACACAGCTTTTGTATTTCTATGCGTCAATTAATATGCCAGAATTTCATATCCATCTTCTGTTACCGCAACCGTAACCTCCCACTGGGCTGACGGTGCGCCGTCCTCAGTGTAGACAGTCCAGTCGTTGTCGGAGTCGATGAAGATCTCATCCGTTCCGAGATTGATCATCGGCTCAATGGTGAATACCATACCCGGTACGAGCAGCATTCCGGTATCTCGTCTTGTGACATAGCTGACGAACGGATCCTCGTGGAACTCCAGACCGACGCCATGGCCGCCGATGTCACGGACTACTTTATAGCCCTGACTCTGGGCAAATTCATTGATCACCGCGCCGACATTGCCAAGCCGGTTAAACGGACGTACTTCGGAGAGTCCAAGCTGTACGGCTTTTAACGTATCTTCCACCAGCTTCTTTGAAACCTCGTCTACCTCACCGATGCAGAACATACGGGAAGAATCAGAAAAATATCCCTTATAAATAGTAGAAACATCGACGTTGATGATGTCTCCGTCCTGCAGAATTTCCTCCTCATTCGGAATTCCATGGCATACCGCATCGTTGATGGAGGTACACACGCTCTTCGGAAATCCTTCATAATTCAGCGGTGCTGCAATTCCGCCGAGTTCTTTTGTCTTTTCTGCGACCAGACGGTCGATGTCTTCCGTACTCATGCCTGCATGAATGTTTTCGGCCACATAATCCAGAACTGCAATATTGACAAGACCGCTTTCACGAATCCCATCGATCTGATCCGGTCTTTTGATAATTTTCTTCGGCGGAATTTTCCATCCCTTTAATTTATAAGAATTGATTTTCTCATCCAGCGCCAGATGGCAGTCTTTGTACTTCTTCCCGCTGCCGCACCAGCAGGGATCATTTCTTCCAATTTTTTTCAGCATAATGTTCTATCCTCTTTCTGAACGCGGAACGACAGATCCGATTTTCTGTCTCCCGCTGAAATTCATATAACTCCTCTACTACTTTACCACACTCCGGCAAAACTGCAAGCAAAAGTTCCCAAATGAATAACTCTCTCAAAAGAGACCCTCCGCCGGATTCCGCATGCGGACGGCGCGTGCAGTAAGGTTATCATGCGTGAAAAACTTTTATATCCCGAAATACCGCTTTCCCATCCGATGCATACAGCCCGAAGCATCCGCCCGTCTGATCATACATCCGTGTTCCAAGCGCAATTTTGCCATCCACATAAGCTTCCAGAATCGTACCGTCTGCAATCACATCGACATGAAAGCTTCTTCCCGTTGATGACGGCAGCGGCCGTTCCAGTTCCACCTCATATGGGAACATCTGTCCGCCCCGTTCTTTCATGCGGACTCCGGATTTAAACTCGATCCGGCGGCGTCCAAAATCAATCAGAAGATAATAACCGACTGTAAATGTTTCCCCGACATGTACCGCAATTCCAATGCTCGGGTTATCCCCGGCTACCTCGACGTCAAAGGAAAGGCGGCTCGTTTCACCCACCGGATTCAGCAGCAGCGCACTAAAATCGTACGGTGTATCAACCTTTGCCTGATCCTTTTCCAGCTTCCACTCTCCTGTCAGCGCCTGCATCTGAAGCGGTTCTTCCCGTCCCACGGCTTCCAGCACCTGCGGAATCGGCTTCACAAAAAGGTCGCCATTCTCATCCTGCCACAGCTCATGCACCACCAGACTTCCTCCCCAGTCCCAGGTATTGCAGTCTTTTCCGGGATATCCCGGCGGATCAAAATTGTGCTCGTTGACTTCTCTTGTCGGATTCCAGCCGTAAACGTATCGATGAACGCCATCACTTCCCGTCTTTGCCGCATAAAAAGCACGCGTGTCGAACGTATCAATTTCCGGCGTCTGCCACGGTCCATACGGACTTCTGCTCTTCCGGTACATCGTCTGATAGCGGTCCGCATACGAAGAAAAGACGAGATAATACCAGTCTCCCATCCGGAAAAAGTCAGGGCACTCAAACGCACACTGTGCATTCATCGGAGCATAGAACGGCTCGCAATAGTCCCAGTGATGCAGATCCTTCGATTTGCACAGACCCACACAGCCTCTCCTCGTCGTTTTTCCTTTTTTCTGCGCCGCAAAAATCATCCACCAGCAGTTTTCCTCCTCACTCCAGAAAACAAACGGATCCCTCCAGTGGATCGGCTCATAGATCACATCATCCGATGCGAAGCGGTCCTCCGGGATTTCCGTCCACACATCCAGATCGGTGCTGACGGCGTGATTCATGTAGTTCTTCTCTGGCAACTTCTGAAAGGTACAGTAAAACATGTGATACAGGCCATCCACTTTGATCACAGAACCCGTGCCGCCCACAATTTTTGTATCATGCTCCGTATAATGAATATGATCTGTCGTGCTCAGCATCACCCAGCTGTCCTGATGCTGTTCATCCCGGTTCGCACGGTAATTGCGAAGATAAAACGGTTTAAAAACACCATTGTCATAATAGGGGATCACATCACCCAGCACTGCCTTTTCCGGTCGAAAATAAAGACTCATCCGCTCACCCTCCCATCGTTGTCAATTGAATATTTTCAAAGCGCACCTTTCCGTCAGATACAGCAAGACCAAACTTCCGGTCGTGCAAGTCATACGCGCGCACACTGAGAGCCGTTGTTCCGCCCACATAGACTTCCATCACAGACTCATCGATATAAATTTCCATGGAATACGTTTTCCCCGGAATCAGTTCCAGCGGCCGCTCCAGCTCGACATCGTACTGGAACGTCCATCCGCCCTGCTCATGCATACGGATTGCGCTCTTGTACTCCAGACGCTGCCGCTTCGGATCTAAGTAGAAATAGTAGCCTCTCGCAAACTCCTCATCCACCTGCAGTGCCACGGCAAAGCGCTCCGTTCCTTCAGAAAACGTGAAATCAAGTGCCAGACAGCCTGATGCGGAACGTCGTTTTCACTGAGTGCAGACGCATAAGCATACGGCGTATCAACAACGGCAGATGTTTCACCAATCTCCCACGCGCCGTTCATCGGTGCCCACTTTACGTCATTTTGAATGCTCAGAACCTCTTTCAGCGCCGGATTTGGTCTTACCGCCAGTGTGCCGTCCTCCCGTGCATAAATTTCATGCGGAATCAGCGTACCGCCCCAGTCATATGTTTTGTAATCGTATCCCTCGTGGTTCGGATCCGGGTCGAAATTCCAGGTATTCTGTGTCCTTGTCGGATTCCAGCCGAACAGATACCGGTGGTTTCCATCCCCGCAGCTTTTTGCCGCGTAGAACGCACGACCGTCAAAGGAATCTGTTTTCGGGCGTTTCCACGGTCCATGGCAGGAACGGCTCATGCGGTAAATGGTCTGGAAACGGTCTGTGAACTGTGAAAAGATCAGATACCACCAGCCGTTTTCGTAAAACATGTCCGGGCACTCGTACGCAGCCATGCTCGCATGCGGTGCATACAGCGGCTCACAGCACTCCCAGTGGTGAAGATCGGCAGATTTACATAAGCCTACACAGCCGCGGCGGCCTGTTTTTCCCTGGCTCTGCGCGCACAGCAGCATCCACCAGCAGTTTTCTTCCTCATTCCAGAACACGTATGGATCGCGCCAGTCGGTCGGCAGATAGATCGTTTCGTCCGGTCCGAATGTTTCTTCTTCGTGTTTCGTCCAACTGTCCAGATCACGGCTCGTCGCGTGGCAGACGTACTGCCGCTGCGGATTCTGTTCAAAGACGCAGTAATATAAATGGTAAATCCCATCTGCCTTGATGACAGATCCCGTTCCTCCCAGAATCCCAATCGCCGTCTCCGGCCCGTAATGCACCATATCTTTTGTGTTTAGCAGATGCCAGCCGTCTTTCCTGTCGCTGCCGAAATATGGATTCCAGTTTTTCAGATAAAAAAGGTGGAATTTCCCATCTTCATAATAAGGAATCACATCGCCGACACGAGCATGCTGCGGGGTATAAAATAACTGCATATTTTTTCTTCTCCTTTCTGTTTTTCTGCGGTTTTTCCCGCTTTTTCGTACTCTTTTTCCGATGCTTTTATTATACTTTTTTCCCTGTAAAATTACAATTAAAATCAGGTATATTTGCCCCGATTTCCGGCAATACTTTTTCATGAAACCACCAAAGAAAGTAAGAAAGGAAGATGCACGATGAGTGGAGATGCAGAGCTTTTAAACTTTATTTACCAGAACTCCCAGATGGGTGTCGACACGATCCGGCAGCTCATTGGAGTCGTTGAGGACAAAGACTTAAAAGAACATCTGAAAACCCAGTTTCAGGGCTATGAGGAATTTCATCAGGCGGCAAAGGAGCTGCTGAATGAACACGGCTACGATGAAAAAGGCCTTGGCATAATGGAAAAAGCACGCACGTATTTTATGATAAACCTGCAGACTATGACGGATCCGTCCGTCTCACACATTGCCAGCATGCTGATTACCGGAAGCAGCATGGGCATCGTCGAGGCAATCCAGAAGTACCGCCAGTATGAGGACGCGGATCCCAAAATCCGGGATCTGATGGATAAGCTGCGAAAATTTGAAGAATACAACATGGAAAAGTTAAAAGATTTCTTATGAAAATCATATTCAGCCAAACTACCCGCATCTGCAGATCCTGCGAGTGGCAGCTTCTTTCGGATGCAAAGGAATCGAGAAACGATCCGGTACCGGCACAAAACAGTGCCGCACCGGATTTTGAGTTGTTTTGACCGTTTTACAAACTTTACATACATTTAACACAAAACTGTTTTTAGATGTGTTATCTTCTAAATGTAGGTTTTTTCTCGAGTAAGACCTGCAAAACGTGTATCTATTGTTAAAACCACGAAAAGAAAAAGAAAATTACGTAAAGGGAGAAATTATGGACATTTTTGGAGTGTTATCCTTTGTCGGTGGCCTTGCCATGTTCTTATACGGCATGAGTGCCATGGGCGATGGCCTGACCAAACTTTCCGGCGGTAAACTGGAATACCTGCTGGAAAAGCTGACATCAAAGCGGATTATGGCAGTTCTTTTAGGTGCCGGTGTTACCGCAGTTATCCAGTCCTCTTCTGCAACTACTGTTATGGTTGTCGGATTCGTAAACTCCGGCATCATGAAGCTGAACCAGGCAGTCGGCATCATCATGGGCGCCAATATCGGTACCACCATCACTTCCTGGATCTTAAGTCTTACCGGCATTCAGGGCGACAATGTATTCATTAAAATGCTGAACCCGTCGTCCTTTTCCCCCATTCTTGCAATCATCGGCGTTTTTATGCTGATGCTGGCAAAGAGCGATAAAAAGAAAAATGTCGGTACCCTGTTAACCGGTTTTTCCATTCTGATGTTTGGTATGCACACCATGAGCAGCGCTGTATCACCGCTCGCAGATGTACCGGAATTCACGGGACTTCTCGTAAAATTCTCAATTCCGGTGCTCGGTGTTCTTGCCGGAACCATTCTGACCGCCGTGATCCAGAGTTCCTCTGCTTCTGTCGGTATTCTCCAGGCACTCTGCGCAACCGGTTCCGTCAGCTACGCCGTAGCGATCCCGATCATCATGGGACAGAATATCGGTACATGTATTACCGCATTGCTCTCCTCCATCGGTACAAGCCGCAATGCACGCCGTACCGCAATGGTTCACCTTTATTTTAACATCATCGGTACTGTTCTTTTCCTGGTTCTCTTCTATGGAATCAATGCCTTTGTGCATTTTCCATTCCTGGAAACCTCCGCAAATGCAGCCGGTATTGCAATCGTTCACTCCGGCTTCAATATTTTTGCAACACTGATCCTGTTCCCGTTTGCAGACGGACTGGTCAAACTTGCGAAACTGACCATTCCGGACGGACCGGAAGAAAAAGCAGACGAAGCTGTTCAGATGCTCGATACCCGTTTCCTCGACAGCCCGGCTTTTGCTCTGCAGCAGTGTAAAGTTGCAGCCGCAAAAATGGCAGAGCTGACCGAAACCGGCCTTATTACCTCTGTTGACCTGATGGCCTCCTACAACGAGGCGGATGCGGAAAATGTAGATATTCTTGAGAAAAAGGTGGATCATTTTGAAGATGCCCTCGGCACATATCTGGTGAAGCTTTCCAGTGAAAAGCTTTCCCCGAAGGACAGCCAGACACTTTCCATGATCCTGCACTGCATCGGCGATTTCGAACGAATTTCCGATCACACCGTCAACATCATGAAAGCTGCAAGAGAGATGCATGACAAGAGCCTGCAGTTCTCTTCTGATGGAGCCGCAGAGCTTGCTGTTTATGGCAAAGCAGTCAAAGATATTGTCAGCCTGACCTTCTCCGTTTTCAACAATGAGGATGTGAAAAAAGCAAATGAAGTGGAACCACTCGAGCAGGTGATTGACAGCCTGAATTCCAGCCTGAAGAACCACCACATCGAACGGCTCCAGAGTGGAAAATGCACGATCGAGCTTGGTTTTATCCTTTCCGATGTGATGACCGACTTCGAACGGATTTCCGACCACTGCTCCAACATTGCCGTCTGCGTCAGCCAGATCCACAGCGGATCGTTTGATACACATGAGTATCTGCATGCATTAAAGAAAGAAGAAGAATTTGAGACAGAATATAAAGAGCTGAAAAAACAGTATCAGCTGCCAACGCTGAAAGCCTAAAAACAGACTGTACTGTAACCATAAGCTGTACAACCGGGAATTTTTATGGTAAGAATCTTCCCTTCCTTAGGCTATCACTGTTTTGTTTTATTACCATATCACAGATGCATTACTCAATCTACTATTTTTCTCTGAATTTTTCCAAAAAATACCGACTGCCCATCAATATTGATATATTCTACATTGGCAGTCGGTATTTCTATTTCATTCTATTCTTTTCTTTATACAACCTGATCCTTCGCAATAAATACCGGGAAGGAATCGGTTCCTTTGAGCTGTTTTCCTTCAGATACCGTAACGTATTTATCAGAAACAACGTACTCAATCTCAGCGCCTGCTTCAATCACGGTATCCTGCATCAGAATGCAGTTCTTTACTTTTGCTCCCTTGGCTACCTTGACACCACGGAACAAAATGCTGTTTTCGATTTCGCCTTCGATCACACAGCCGTCTGCTACCATCACGTTTTTCGCTTTTGATCCGTTGATATAACGGGTCGGATTGTCGTCGCGGACTTTGGTATAGATCGGGTTGCCGGAGAAGAGACTATCGAGATTCTCATCTTTTAAGAGCTTCATGTTCTCATCGAAATAACTCTTCATATCGTCGATTCTTGCCTGATAACCGGTAAACTCATATCCCTGAATGTTCAGTTTCTCCGTTTGCGGTGCCAGGACATCACGCTCAAAGAATTTATTTCCAAGGACAAAGCCTTTTTTGATTTCGTCGATCAGAAGCTGACGCTCCATCACGTAGATATTCATCGATACATTCTGTACTCCGTTTTCCTCCGAGTTTACAAAGATCTTGCTGATCTTCTGTCCTGCCATGGAGAAGGTGTAGTGCAGATAATTGGTTTTCTCGTAAGAGCTTCTGACGCCTTCCGGAATCGGCTGCTTGGTATAAGCTGCAGTAACATCTGCGCCGCTTTCGATATGCTGATTCAGCATCTCTTTGAAATCAAAATTGCAGGCAATGTTGGTGTCCGCCATAACAACATATTTTTCTTTCTGCCATTTCAGAAAATCGAGAACATTTGCCAGTGCTTCCACTCTTCCGGAATACACCTGAATTTTCTTCTCGGAATAAGGCGGAACAATGTTTAAGCCGCCTTTTTTTCTGGCGAGATCCCACTCACGTCCGGAGCCGAGATGATCCATCAGCGAATGGTAATTTTTGCGGACGATAATGGATACATTTCCGATTCCGCAGTTTACCATGCTGGATAAAATAAAGTCCACCATGCGGTAACGGCTGGCAAAAGGAATGGAGGCCATCAGACGCTCGTTTACCAGATCCGGTACCTGCTCATCATAACTGTTTGGGAAAATGATGCCCAGTGCATCTGCATTTGCGTTTACCATTCTTCTTCACCATCCTTTACATTTGCATTTACCATTGCATTTGGTCCTACTTTGGCACGCTCACCGATATGGATTCCGGATCCGATGGTGGCAACACCTTTTTCACCGTCATGCGGCATTTCTCCTACCACGGCATTCTGGCCAATCACAACGTTTTCCGCAACGATACAGTGTTTCACGACTGCTCCGGATTCGATCACGGTTCCTCCCATGATAACGGCATCTTCTACTTCTGCGCCCTCTGCAACCTTTACACCGGAGAACAGAATCGAATGTTTGACATGACCTGCAATACGGCAGCCATCGGTGATCATACAGTTTTCCACAACAGCGGTTTCGGTGATCTTATGGCCTGTTTTTCCGCTGTTTCGGCTGTAAATCTTCCAGTTATTGTCAAACAGGTTGATTCCGCTGTGTTCCGGATCGAGGATTTCCATATTTGCCTCCCACAAAGAGGAGATGGTTCCTACATCTTTCCAGTATCCGCTGAAATGATAAGCGTACATATTGCGTCCGTCTTTAAAGAATTCGGGATGATGTTGTTTCCGAAATCGTTCGAAGAATTCGGGTCTGCCTCGTCCTCAATCAGATATTTTTTCAGGATATCCCAGTTGAAAATGTAGATACCCATGGATGCCAGATTGGATTTCGGCTGTTTTGGTTTTTCCTGGAACTCGGTGATTTTGTCATTTTCATCTGCTACCATAAGTCCGAAACGGGATGCCTCCTCCCACGGCACTTCCATAACCGCAACGCTGAATTCTGCGCCCTTTTCCTTATGGAAGCGGAGGAAATCGCTGTAGTCCTGTTTGCAGATCTGGTCTCCGGAAAGGATGATGACGTACTCCGGATCGTAGCTCTCGATGAATGGAATGTTCTGGTAGATGGCATTTGCAGTTCCTTTATACCAGTCAGAACCTGAGGCTTTCTGATAAGGAGGCAGCACGTGAACACCTCCATGGAGGCGGTCCAGATCCCACGGCTGGCCGTTTCCTATGTACTCATTTAACACCATTGGCTGATACTGTGTCAGAATACCTACGGTATCAATTCCGGAATTTACGCAGTTAGAAAGTGGGAAATCGATGATTCTATATTTTCCGCCAAATGGAACTGCCGGTTTTGCAAGCTTCTCGGTCAGCGCATAAAGGCGAGATCCCTGACCTCCGGCAAGAAGCATTGCTATCATTTCTTTTGCCATAATCTATCCCCCTGTTTTAATAGATGCATTCATTATAGCACACTATGTGCTCTAGGGACAATCTTTTTGTGCATTTTTCACTATTTTTTATTTTTTTACCGATTTTATTCTGTGTTTTTCTCCAGTTTTACAGTTCTTTCGTGAGCTTTTTACATTTTCTGCCAGCACCTGACATGGAACCTCAATCCGATCAAAAAAGGTCCTCATTTGACGATACAAAAAGCAGCCCCGCAAAACCTTAGGGTAAAGGTCTGCGGGGCTGCTTCTATACTCTTTGATTCTTTATGCTTTTGTAACGGTAACCGCCTCCGCGAGATCGAACTGGTCACCATACGGTTTACAGTCATCATAGGCGAGGGACTGCAGAACAACATTCAGAATACGGTACGCACAGGTCTGAAGCTGTCCAAGCGGCAGGGTTCCGTCTGCGACAGATGCTACAATTTCCTGGCGGTTTCCTTTCTGGCCAGGCATCTGCAGATCGTTTCCTGCAAGAACACATTCTCTTGAAGTGGAATGTCCGTATTTCAGGTTATATTTGTAAGCGAACAATCCGCTCATGTCCTCTGAGGTTCCCCAGTCGGTCATGACATAGCCTGCGAAGCCCCACTCATCTCTTGCTGCTGCCGTCAGAAGGTCGTGGCTGTTGGCAGTATGTACACCGTTTACCAGGTTGTACGAGGACATGATTGTCATCGGCTGTGCTGTCTTGACTGCGATTTCAAAGCCCTTCAGATAGATTTCACGCATTGCACGCTCGCTGATATGCTCATTGACGTACATACGGTTGTCTTCCTGGTTGTTGGCTGCAAAGTGCTTGATACTGGTTCCGATTCCGGCATGGGACTGGATTCCTCTGGTATCGGCTGCTGCACACAGACCTGCCACAAGCGGATCCTCTGAATAGTACTCGAAGTTTCTTCCGCACAGCGGATTTCTGTGAATGTTCATGCCAGGTGCCAGCCATACGGAAATGTGGAATTCTTCCATCTCTTTTCCGACGATATCACCGCATTTCTGAATCAGATCCATGTTCCACGATTGTGCAAGAAGCGCTGCTACCGGGATTGCGGTGCAGTACTGGAAATACTCCGTGCCGCCTTCCGGAACTTCGATTTCATTTTTGTTAAACGCATCTTCCAGAGGATTTCCGGAGGATACCATCTTTCCGTCTGCATCAACGACAAAGTGCGGAATCAGACGAAGACCGGCCGGACCGTCTGCAAGAATCGTATTGTAAATACCTCTGTCCGCAAGAAGAATGGAAGTCGTATCTCCCGCTGCTCCAGGCGCCATATCGGAAGAAGATCCGATAAAGCCTTCCTGTCCGAGGCCGTCTGCCGTACCATTGCAAACGGTAGCCATCTCTTCTACGGTCAGCTGCGATACGAGATCTTTTAACGTCGCTTTTCCGCTCTTTACATCTGCCGCAGTCAGCTTCTCTCCCTCATAAACTGGGAATGCTTCCGGTGTTCCACTGTAAATAACGGTCTCTGTCTTGATGCATTTACTGCAAATCTCAATCTGTTTTGCAGCTGCTTTTTCTTCTGCCTCACCTTCATAGCTGTACGGTGTTACGCCTGCTTTGGAGAGTTCCTGCGGAGCGTCATCTGCCGGGAAGAGATTCTTTCCCTGAACCGTAACAACGGTCTCTTTGAGATTCAGGGCTGCTGCCACTTTCGTTGTTCTGGAGCTGTTACCGACACGGATGTAATACGTTCCTGCTTCGAGTACCCATGCTGCTTTTTTCTCATCGTAGGAAGCCATAGATCTCGTCGGGAAGGAAATGGTAATCGTCTGGGACTCACCCGGCGAGAGCAGATCGGATTTTCCGAAGCCGCCAAGCTCCTGATACGGTTTCTCAATCGTTCCATCCGGTGCGGAATAGTAAACCTGTACGACTTCTTTTCCGGCGAATGTATCACCAATATTCTTTACGGATGCGGTAACGGTAACGTTCTTATCATCTGCCTTCACGTCCCTTACTTCCGTCTCGAAATCAGTATAGCCTTTGCCGTAGCCGAAGCAGTAGTTCGGGGTTACGTTGAAGGTGTCAAAATAACGGTAGCCGACATAAATGCCATCGCTGTAATACTCATCGTTAGTGTCACCGTTGTTGTGGCTGAAATTTTCGGAGGACGGATAGTCTTCATAGGAAGCAGCCCATGTATCGGTCAGCTTTCCTGATGGAATGCTCTTTCCGAGAACAACGTCTGCAACGATGTTTCCGGTTGCATTTCCGGCCTGTCCTGCAAGAAGAATTGCATTCAGTCCTTTGATTTTCTTTAACTCTGTGGTGTCTACAAGGTTCGCAATATTCAAAATAAAACTGTTTTCTCATAATGCTCTGCCAGATAGGCAATGTCAGCGAGCTCGTTTTCGCCGAGCAGATAATCGCATGCTCTGTTATAGCGGTCTGCACCTTCACCGGAGTTTCTTGACAGAACGTAGATAGCGGTATCGGTGTCCTCTTTTTCGGTAATCGCAGGTACATCAGGCTGCGCAAATGCTTCCGAGAACATGACAGCAAAAATCGGAATGTGAAGCTCCTCTGCTTTTTTTGCCAGCTCTGCCTGATATGCAGCCTGCGCATCTGCAAGCACTTTGTCATATTCGTCAAGCCATTTACCGGTCAGAATTTCAAAGCCGGCCTCTTTTAAGCCCTGTTCAATCGTAACAACCGTTCTTGTGTTAACGTCTCCGGAACCGGTACCCCCTTTTACCGTGTGGCGGACGCCGTTACCATAAACTGCGACTTTTCCTGCACCGGCAAGCGGCAGGGTTCCGTCGTTTTCAAGAAGTGTCATGCACTCACCGGCCAGTTCACGTACCAGCGCGGAATGTTCTTTTTCTCTAGCAGATACTTCTCCTGTTTTTGATGCATAAAATGTTGCCATAATTCTAATACCTCCCAATAACAAATTCACATATAGCGCTTTTATTGTAACGCATTTTTCGTCATTATGCAAAAGTTTTTTCACCCGTTTTCTCATATTTTATTTGTATTTTGTGCATTTTCTCTTATTATCCGACTTTTCTGTCTTTTTTTCGCTCATTGATTTCTTTTTTTATTTTTTATATTGATGCTTTTATTCTATTGATTTTTCTGTAAACGATACGCTTTTTCCACCTTTTTTCGTCTTCTTTCACAAAATTCGTTGACGCGTTTGATTTTGGCAGTATAATGGAATCACAGATCAATTTTAGGAGGCCCCAATTATGTTAAAACAACTTTCTATTTTCGCAGAAAATAAAAAAGGCACGATGCAGCAGATCACACAGATTCTGTTTGAAAATGACGTCAACATTTTAGGTTCCGTCAACAATGACAGCGCAGAGTACGGCATTGTCCGCATGGTCGTTTCCGATCCGGATAAAGCAGAGCAGGCGCTTCAGGCTGCCGGTTACATGACACGCCAGACGGATGTACTCGGTGTCGAGGTAGTTGATCAGCCGGGTAACTTAAATTCCCTTCTGAAAACACTGCTTGAGACAAATATCGACATCGACTATATCTATCTCTCTTTCAACCGCGAGTCCGGCTGCCCGATCATGGTGTTCCATGTACCGGATGTGTACGAGACAGAAGCAAGCTTAAAGAGCAAAGGATATACCGTTCTCTAGAGCATGTTTGAAAAACACGAAAAAAGACATCTAACGAAGTGATTTTTCACCTCTGCAGATGTCTTTTTCTATATCATCTATTCTTTTTCTTCATCCTCAAACAGATGATCCCGCGTAATGTTTTTTGCCCACAGTCCGCTCTTATACCGTTTCAGAACCCACGGCCATTTTACAAACTCATCTGTACACAACAGGAAATAAACCACAAGGACAGGAAGCTTGAAGACAAACGCTGCAATAAATCCAAGCGGCACCGCGTAGCACCACATATCAATCGTATCGCAGACCAGTCCGAACTTTGTGTCACCTCCGGCACGGAATACTCCGGCAATCAGCGTTGTATTGACGGCAGTCCCCATAATATAATAGGTGTTAATCAGCAGCATATATTTCAGATAATGCATCGCGGTCTCATTTAAAGAAGCAAACTTCAGTACAAACGGCGTGATACCCAGTACAACCAGTCCGCCCACAGCTCCGGTAACAACCGTCAGCTTCAGCAGTTTAGACGCATATTCCTTCGCCTTTTCCAGATTTCCTTCTCCCATAACATTTCCAAGCAGAATACCGCCCGCACTTGCCACACCAAAGCACAGCACAGTTCCGATATTTCTTACAACGACAACGAGCGAGTTTGCCGCTACCGCATCGCTTCCCAGATGGCCCAGGATCACAGAATACATCGAAAATGCAACGCCCCAGGAAAGATCATTTCCAAGCGCCGGAAGTGACAGCTTCACAAAATCGGAAAACAGCATCTTGTTGCGGATGAACATGTACCGCAGATCGAGCTTGATATCCTTACTCATGATCGACACAATCACACAGCCGATCAGTTCAATGACACGCGACATCGCCGTTGCGATTGCAACACCGGTTGCTCCAAGCTTCGGAAATCCGAAGAGGCCAAAAATGAAGCATGCGTTGAAAAATACGTTCAGTGCGAATGCCATCATATTCATCGCCATGCTGATCGTCACACGGCCGAGGCTTCGAAGTACCGCAAGATAGATCTCCGTGATGCCCCAACACAGGTAGGTCACACCCATGACGCGCAGATACGAAGCACCGATCCGGATCAGTTCCGCATTATCTGTAAACAGACGCATCATCATCTGTGGCATGGTAAAAGCAATTCCTGCCACAACAACGGAGATGATGACGGAGAATCGAAGTGCGATTCCCTCGACAGTCTGAATTGCGCGCATATTGCCCTTTCCAAAGTACTGGGCACACAGAAGTGTTGCTCCTGTTCCCAGTCCGTAATAAACCATAAATAATACATTTGCATAGTTGGATGCCAGGGATACCGCGGAAATAGCGGACTGTCCCACGTAGTTCAACATCACGACATCGGCAGAGTTGACTGCCGCGCTTAAAAGATTCTGAATCACAATCGGCAGAACCAGCTTAAAAATCTGGCTGTAAAAGCCCTGCTCTTTTGTTGTTGCCCTCATGTTTCTTCTCCATTTCTCTTCTTTATTTGTCTTCTTTCTTTTCCTGTTTTGCCTTCACATACGGATATCGGACCTGCGTGTAAACAAACATCACCAGAATATAGATGCCGCATGCGATCGCCGCGGGAACCGTAAGATCCGACAGATTGACATACGAGGTTCCGATCATCAGAATGCCGATGAAAAACAGCAGAATGTGAAGTGTCCGCTTTTTCATACAAAACGCAGACTTCTGATACTCTTCCGGGAAGATATCCGGCAGACGCCAGCAGGCCAGGAGTACCATAAATTCCGTCACCATATCGGTTCCGACACCCATGTTGGAAATCAATGTCAGATCCATTCCCGTAAGGATCGGAATAGCGCCCATCAGGAAAAAGACCATCAGAAGGATCACCGGAACACCGTTTTTATTCTCCTCCGCAGTTTTTTCCGGCAGCCAGCCCTGTTTTGCGGCCGCCTGCAGTCCTCGCGTCACCCAGCTCAAGGTTCCATTCAGGGTGGTGAGCAGTGCAAATACAGCACCGCCGAACACGAAGAACAGGTACAGCCAGGTTGGAAAAATCTCCTGCGCGACAAGCGTCAGGTTCTGAAATGCGACCGTTTCGACCGGAAGCACGCCGCCTGCCACGATACCGATCAGCACGTAGAATACAGCAACGATACTCGTGGAAAGCACGATAACCTTTGGAATCGTGCGGGACGGCTCCACGATATCATCACCGTTCTCCGCAACGAATTTTGCGCCTCCGCACGCAAAACTCAAAAGTGCTACACCTGTGAAAAAGTTCTTCGGACCGTTCGGCATCAGGTTGGATACCGTCGGTTTCAGAGCATCCCAGCTTACTTTGGGCAGTCCGAATACAATAAATAAGAACAGGCTCAAAAGCAGCAGCACAACCATGCCCTTTTGCACCAGTGCGCTCGATTTCAGTCCGATAAGATTGATGGCGGTGCAGATAACAAGTGCTGCCATTGCGACAGCCGACTCGCCAAACTGCGGAAAAATCGAGCAGAAATAGCTTGCAAAGCCTTTCGCGTACGTTGCGATCAGAACCTGGCTTAAAACAAACATCGCAATGTACATAAAGCCGGCTTTTTCACCCATCAATCGTCGGATGTAAGTAAAGCCGGCGCCTGATGACGGGATTGCGGACGTCAGGATGATGAACGGTACACAGGTGATAATGGCAAGCACGGCGCCTAAAATAAACGCTGCGGCAATGCCGTGTCCTGTCAGACCGATGACGATTCCCGTCAGTACCATGATGCCCGAACCGATGATCTGTCCGATCGCAAGTCCCATACAATCGGAAAAATTCAGTTTTTTATGACCTTCCCCCATACATTTTCCTTCCTTTCTCTCCCGTTTCTATTGGCGGATCCCAACAGAAACGCATAGCATCCTATTTTTTTATTCTACCGAAATCTCATCGTTTGTCAATTTGCAAAATGCGCAAGGTTTAACGCTTTACCTGTACAGAATAGACAATATTATAATTGAACTTGTTTCGCTTTATTTTTGAACTTTTCAACATTTTTACAATTTTCAGTTTTTCTATTGAACTTTTTTCTTGTCCATGCTACAATAAGCACAGTTTTGAACTTTTTTTATTTTGTATTCTATCTTAAGGAGATTTTCTATGACAAATGAAACCTTTTCCGACCGTCTGAAACTGGCCATGCAGGCGAAACAGTTCAAGCAGGTCGATTTGATCCGAGCGGCCCAGCGGCGCGGTGTGAAGCTTGGAAAAAGCCATGTCAGCCAGTATGTCAGCGGAAAAACGGTTCCGCGCTCCGACATTCTTCACTTTCTGGCCGATGTGCTCCAGGTCGATCCCGACTGGCTGCTTGCAAAAGATTCCACAGCAAACTATACGGCAGATACGATTTCCGATCCGGCAGAATCCTTTTCTGATCCATCTGCCGCTTCCCTTTCCCAGACAAAAACAGGAGGTTCCCCTATGCGAGAATTTAAAAAATCATCGAAACTCGACAATGTCTTATATGATGTCCGCGGACCTGTCGTAGAAGAAGCAAACCGCATGGAAGCGTGCGGCACACAGGTTCTGAAACTGAACATTGGAAATCCGGCTCCTTTTGGTTTCCGTACCCCGGATGAGGTCATCTATGACATGAGTCATCAGCTTACCGACTGTGAGGCTACTCTCCTTCCCAGGGTCTCTTCTCTGCACGAAAAGCGATCATGCAGTATGCGCAGTTAAAGAAACTGCCAAATGTTTCTATCGATGATATCTACACCGGAAACGGCGTCAGTGAGCTGATCAACCTCTGCATGTCCGCTCTTCTGGATGACGGGGATGAAATCCTCATCCCATCCCCGGATTACCCGCTCTGGACCGCCTGCGCAACGCTGGCCGGTGGAAAAGCCGTCCACTACATCTGCGATGAACAGTCCGAATGGTATCCGGACATTGATGATATGCGAAAGAAGATCACCGACCGCACAAAAGCGATTGTTATCATCAATCCGAATAATCCGACCGGTGCACTCTATCCGAAAGAGGTACTGCAGCAGATTGTCGAGCTTGCCAGAGAACATCAGCTGATCATCTTTTCCGATGAAATTTATGACCGGCTCGTCATGGACGGTCTCGAGCATGTTTCTATTGCATCCCTCGCACCGGATCTGTTCTGTGTCACCTTCAGTGGTCTTTCCAAATCGCACATGATCGCAGGCTTCCGTATCGGCTGGATGATCTTAAGTGGAAATAAAGCTATCGCAAAGGACTATATTGAAGGGCTCAAAATGCTCTCCAACATGCGTCTCTGCTCCAATGTTCCGGCACAGTCCGTTGTCCAGACCGCTCTTGGCGGCCACCAGAGTGTCAACGACTACATCGTTCCGGGCGGACGGATTTACGAGCAGCGCGAATACGTTTACAAGGCATTCTGCGATATTCCGGGTATCACCGCAGTCAAACCAAAAGCTGCGTTCTATATGTTCCCGAAAATTGACACGAAAAAGTTCAATATCACAAACGACGAAAAATTTGCTCTCGATCTGCTGCGCGACAAAAAACTTCTGATCGTCCACGGCGGCGGCTTCAACTGGGGACAGCCGGATCACTTCCGCGTTGTTTACCTGCCGCGAATTGAAGTTTTAAAGGATGCGGTTGAAAAGATCACCGACTTCCTCTCTTATTATCATCAGTAAAATTCTGATCACTTTTTTCACAGAGCTCCACCGGAAATACCACCTTTTTTTCCGGCGGAGCTTTTTTCCTTTACCGGATTCTTTCCTGCTGCATTACACTTCACCGGTACCCGGCAAACAACAGGTAACTTTTCGTTACTGTTCACTCAGCAGTGAAACACTTGCTGTTTCGCTGCGTAAGAAAGTGATTCAGGCGTGAGCAGCCCTCCTTTTGCGAAGCAAAACTTTAAATGAGGGCTGCGAATGTTACGGTTCGCTGGGAACCAGTGAACTGTAACAACTTTTCTGTTCCACGGCTTAATTTCGATTGCGGCTCCTGTTCCTTTATGTTATAATTCTTTCAAATCAAGTCACAACCTTTCTTTTGAGTTCTGTTCTCGCTGTATCGCTTCTTGGCGGATGCCGCGCCTCCGACAAACCCGTTACGCTGACCGTATGGACGTATTACAACGGAGATCAGTTAGCTTCCTTTGAACGTCTTGTTGAGGAATTCAATACAACGATCGGAAAAAAAGAGCATATTACGGTCGAAGCCTCCAGTCAGGGCAGCATCAATGACCTGGGAAAAAATGTTCTCGATGCCGCCAAAGGAAGGATTGGTGCCCTTGCCATGCCAAATATTTTTTCCGCCTACGCCGATACCGCCTATACGCTTGAGCAGATGGGACAGGTCGTTGATCTTTCCCCTTATCTTACAGAGAAAGAAAAGGCTGCCTATCTTCCCAATTACCTGGAAGAAGGTGACTTTTCCGATGACGGCAGTATCCACATTATTCTGACAACCTCCACAAAATTCCTGCGTATCATGGAAATGGCAAGTATTGAACTGGGTGGCTATGAGATGCGTTTTGATCTCAACACGGTCTATGTCACAAAGAACTTTTTTCCCATGCTCAACCTTCCATCTGAAGATGTCTCCGGGCTTTCCACCCGGTATTTCCAGCAGATGCTGCGTGAATTTGACCAGACACATTCTCATACCGTATGGGTCGGGCATTCTAAGGTGTATGAAATTTCATTTTCTGACGGAACAATCCGCTACATCCGTATGGAGACCTCCCGCGAGGGCTATGCGCAGATCGGACTTGTCGAAGATTTTACCTCCGTTATGCTGGAACGGCAGCGCATAGAGCACGAGCGTGATTACGATGCATTGACCGGTCTCTACAATCGACGCGCGTTTCAGCGGGAAAGTGAAGCTCTTTTTGAGCATTCGGAAGTTCTCGGTCACGCTGCCCTTCTGATGATCGACCTTGACAATCTAAAACGCACCAACGACACCTTCGGCCACGACTGGGGCGATGCCTATATCCGGCAGGCAGGACAGTGTTTTATCTCCTCTGTGCCGGCTAAAACGCTCTGTGCCCGTATTTCCGGCGATGAATTTAATCTTCTGTTCTACGGCTACCAATCGCAGGAAGAAATTCGAGCACTTCTGCAGAATCTTTCCCTTGCGGTTTCAAATACAGCCCTGGAGCTGCCAAGTGGTCGTAAACTGCCCCTTCGCCTTTCCGGCGGAGTTTCCTGGTATCCGGAAAACAGTACAGATCTGTCTGCGCTGAAAAAATATGCGGATTTCGCAATGTACCAGGTAAAGAAAGCAGAAAAAGGGTACATTACCGAATTCGATCTGGAGCTTTTTACAAAAAACGCAAAGGAAACCGAGATGCGCCGCCTGTTCCATAAAATGTTGAATGAAGAGCTGTTTACGTATTACTTCCAGCCAATTGTTTCCGCTGCGGACGGCAGTATCTACGCCTACGAGGCACTGATGCGCGGAAATCTCCCGGCACTTACTCGTCCGGATCAGATCCTGCAGCTGGCTCACGAGGAAGAGTGCCTGCATGAAATAGAACGTCTGACTATGTTTCTCTCTGCAAAATCCTATGCCACATTCCTCTCCACCCATCAGATACGCGGTGATGAGCTTCTCTTTGTCAATTCGATTGCAAGCCAATACATGAATCACGATGAGTCAGTGGCTTACGTCGAACAATACAGCTTTCTTCAGGATCGGATTGTCATCGAGATCACAGAGGAGGATTCACAGGATCTTACAGCTCTGTTGAAAAAACGTGAGATGCCGGGATTTTCCGGTGTATTTGCCCTGGATGACTACGGCAGCGGCTACAGCAATGAAAAAACGCTTCTGGAGCTTGCACCGGCGTATATCAAGCTGGATCTTTCCATCATCCGCGATATCGACTCCGATCCGGACAAGCAGCAGATCGTAGAAAATATTGTTTCCTATGCACATCAAAGAGGCATGAAAATCATTGCCGAGGGTCTGGAAACTCCAGCTGAACTTTTGAAGGTACTGGAACTGGATGTTGATCTCCTGCAGGGCTATTTTCTTGCAAAACCGTCCGCTGTTCCGAAACCTGTCAGTGCAGAATCCGTTGCTGTCATAGAACACTTCCGGAAGCATCTTGCGTAATTCCACCTCTTTCTGCAGCATCATTTCAAATCACAGCATCTATGTCTGATCTGCTGCTTCGAAACAGGTACCAGTCAGCGACCCGGAGCGTATCTGAGCAATCATCCCTCAAAAAACATCCATAGCAAACCCTGCAAAAGCAGGGTTTTGTCTCCACTCTGAAGGATCCTTTTTTATACTTTTTTCATATTTTTCTCCTGTTCGTTCCTCCGCTTCTGTGCTATGATACCTTATAGCAATGACAAATCATCCATCGAAAGGAGTTTTTCTATGTGTACAGCAGCAACCTATCAAACACGCGACTTTTATATGGGCCGCACACTCGATTATGAATTTTCCTATGGCGACCAGATCACCGTTACACCTCGCAATTACCCGTTTTCCTTTCTTCATATGCCGTCCCTTTCCCATCACTATGCAATGATCGGCATGGCGTGTGTGATGGATGATTACCCGCTCTATTATGAGGCGTTCAATGAAAAAGGGCTTGGTATCGCCGGCCTTAATTTTGTAGGAAATGCCGTTTATTTCGATCCGAAACCGGAGAAAGACAATATCGCGCAGTTCGAGCTGATCCCGTGGATTCTCGGTACATGTGCTTCGCTTGCGGAAGCAAAAGAATCCCTCTCCCGTATCAATCTCATCAGCACACCTTTTAAAAAGAATCTTCCGCTCGCACAGCTTCACTGGATCATCGCAGATGCATCGGGTGCCATCACCGTGGAATCCACGGCGGACGGTCTGCATGTCTACGACAATCCGGTCGGCGTTCTGACAAACAATCCGCCGTTTCCAATGCAGATGTTCTCACTGAACAATTACCTGCATCTGTCACCGAAACAGCCGGCCAACACATTTTCCAACCAGCTCGATCTTTCTACGTACAGCCGCGGCATGGGTGGCCTCGGACTGCCGGGCGACCTCTCTTCTGCTTCCCGCTTTGCACGCGTGGCGTTTGTAAAGCAGAACTCGATCTCGGGAAACAGCGAAACGGAGAGTGTCAGCCAGTTTTTCCATATTTTAAATTCTGTTGACCAGCAGAGAGGATGCTGTGAGGTGGCGGACGGAAAGTATGAGATCACGCTCTATACTTCCTGCTGCAATGCGACGCAGGGAATTTACTATTATACGACGTATGACAATCATCAGATTTCTGCGGTTGATATGCACCGCGAGAATCTCGATGGCGAAACGCTTCGCTGCTTTGCGCCGGTGACGGGCGAGCAGATCCATATGCAGAATTAGAAAAATCCGGTACAGAAATCTTTGAGGACCCCTCAAAAAAAGATTCTGTATCGGATTTTTTCTACATCTCATCACACATTGTAAAACAGACGTCGCACCGGCTTCTTCTTTTAACCTCTTACTTGTTTAGTAGATATTATTTTACTTTCATTTTTTTCTGTCCCTTCCGGCAGTTTTATGATACACTTTTCGTATTGGAAAACCGATTTTTTTGAAAGGATTTTATCATCATGCAATTTTATCTCGCCCCGATGGAAGGGCTGACCGGATATGTGTACCGGAGCGCCTACCACAAATATTTTCCGGCGGCTGACCGTTATTTCACGCCATTTATTACAAATAAAAAGATGAGCTCCCGCGAGCGCAATGACATTCTCCCGGAGCATAACGAAGGGATGACGGTGCTCCCGCAGATTCTCACAAACCAGGCGGAGGACTTTCTTTCTCTGACAAAAGAACTGAAGGAGTACGGCTACGATACCGTCAATCTGAACCTTGGCTGTCCGTCCGGCACGGTTGTCGCCAAGCGGCGCGGCTCCGGACTGCTTGCGTGGCCGCATACACTCGATGCATTTCTCGATGAAATCTTTTCGTCCTGCGACTGCCGGATCTCCATCAAGACAAGACTTGGCACAACCGACACCGATGAGTGGGAGACGCTGCTTGCGATTTATGACAAATATCCGCTGGAAGAGCTGATTATTCATCCGCGGATTCAGAAAGATTTCTACAAATATACGCCGCGCATGGAGTGTTATCGGACAGCATATGAGACGAGCCGCCACTCGCTGTGCTACAATGGGGATCTTTTCTCAACCGCTGATTTTCAGAAGCTCTGCCATGATTTTCCCTTGACGGAAAAGGTCATGCTCGGCCGCGGGGTGCTGCAGAACCCCTGGTTGATCGGGATGCTGCGCAGTACAGATCCTGCCAGCAGTGAAAATTTAGCTCCGGCAGATAAGGAGCTGCTGCGCGCATTCTGCGAAGATCTCTGTGCCGGCTATGCGCGCGTTATTTCCGGGGATAAAAATGTGCTGTTTAAATTAAAGGCACTGTGGATTTACCTCGGAACATCGTTTACGAATCCCCAGAAGTATCTGAAAAAGATCAAAAAAGCAAATCGCCTTGCCGAGTATGAAGAGGCCGTTGATTCGCTCTTTCGGGAACAGGAGCTGATTTTTTAACCGAATCGAGCCGCGCAAGCCGCTTATGAACCTTCGCTTGATTTTTCCATCCTGTTCCGCACAGATAAAATTGAACCGCGTCTGATCAACGAAAACACAGCTCTCATCCTTTTCTCTTACCACACCGAATGCATCCGCCGTGAGGATGGCACTTCGTACGGCATCCGCGGACTCGAGACACAGGTCGCCGTCAAAGAGGACGAGAAATGGAAATTGCAGCATATTCATTATTCGAAAGAAGCATGAGCAAAAATACGCCGCAGATCTGATCACTAGACCTGCGGCGTATTTTTATGCTCTTTTTCTCCAACTCCCAAATCCGTTCTCTATTTCATCGGCAGCATTGCAAGCGTATCGCGCTCTTCCTCTTCTGCTTCCTCTGCAATCAGATTCCGGATATTCTGCATACGGTTATCCAGCTCCGCGCTCTGTCTTGCGCAGTCGTAGAGTTCATCCTGCAGATATTTGACATGATTTTCGGGAATATTTTTCTTGTAGCGCATCTTGTGCTCCAGACTCGCCCAGAAATCCATCGCGATCGTACGGAACTGTACTTCCACGTAAACCAGTTTCTTTGTATCCTGTAAAAAGATCGGCACCTGAACGATCAGATGAAGACTGCGGTAGCCGCTCTCCTTCGGATGCTGAATATAGTCCTTCCGCTCAATCAGCGTAATGTCATCCTGTTTCAGAAAACTGTCTGCCAGCTTATAAATATCGCTTGGAAAAGAACAGATCACGCGCACACCGGCGATATCGCGGATATTCTCCTCGATAGACTCCAGTGTGACCGGGATGTCTTTCACGCGGATTTTCCGCATAATGCTCTCATACGATTTGACCCTTGTTTTGATTCCTTCGATCGGGTTCTGGTCATAGGAAAGCGAGTATTCCTGATTCAGCACCCGGAACTTTGTCTCGATTTCCATAATGGCGCACTGATAATACGACATCAGAAGCTCGAACGGCTTTTTGTTCTTCTGCATCATCTGAATAAACTCGTCCGATAAAAGATTCTGCTTTACAAACTCATCCCGTTTTGTCTCGATCAGATTTTTTCCCTGTTTTCTAATTTCCTCCAGTACTTCGAGGTTTTTCATCATCCGTTTTTTCGTCCTCCCAAAACTGCGTTCTCTGTCCTTTATGCTATCATTTTAGGCCTGTAAAGTCAAATTTTTTCTTCTTTTACTCTACCTTCAGCATCCGGTAGCCAACCCCGATATGCGTCTGGATATACTGCGTCTGCTCTCCGTTCTTTTCCAGCTTTTTCCGAAGCGTCGCCATGAAAACACGGAGAGAAGCGATATCGTTCTCCCAGCTGCTTCCCCAGATTTTCTGTGTGATAAACGTATGCGTCAGCACCTTCCCTGCATTCTGCGACAGCAGGCAGAGCAGCTTGTATTCGATTGGTGTCAGATGAAGTTCCTCTCCGTCAAGATATGCGCACCCCGCTGCGTACTCGATCCGCAGTGCGCCGTTTTCAAAGACAGCCGACTGGACTCCATTTTCTGCCTGCATCTGGGACAGACGGCGCTGTGTGACTCGAAGGCGGGCCAGCAGTTCCTCCACAGAAAACGGTTTCGTCAGATAATCATCCGCTCCTGCGTCCAATGCCTCGATTTTATCGCTGTCCTCACTTCTTGCACTGATTACGATAATCGGCATATTCGACCAGCTTCGAATCTTTTCAATCACCTCTACGCCATCAATATCCGGCAGGCCAAGGTCGAGCAGAACAATGTCGGGATTATGTGTGGATGCCTCCATAATGGCACCCGCACCGTTCTTTGCAGAAATATACTTATAATCGTGTGTTTTTAACGTCGTAGTAATCAGGTTGTGAACCGGCGTATCATCTTCCACAACCAGAATTAATGTCTTATTCATTCAAATTCACCTCACTGAGCGGCAGGTTAAACCAAAAGCAGCAGCCCTGTGGATCGCAGTCATAAAGTGCTATCTCCCCGCCGTGCGCATTTACAATCGAACGGCAGAGTGCCAGTCCAAGGCCAAGGCTTCTGCGGCTGTCGCTTACTTTATTTTTCCCGGAATAGAACATCTCAAACACATGCTCTCTGGACTCTTTTGGAATCCCGGGGCCGTTGTCCTCCACCACGATCCAGACATTTTTCTCCTCTTTTCCGGCTGTCGAGAACCCACTGAATGATTTCCTGTTCCCTTGGGTCAAAGATTTTTTCCGTCTTTCCTCCTGTCTGCGCGCTGTAAAGTGTTCCGCGGACAATTCTGCTCTCCTGTGCCCCTGCCGGTGCGGCCGTCAGATCCCTTCCCAGCAGTTTTACAAGCTTTGTCGCTGTAATATCAAAAATCTCCGACGCATCCTCTGCCTTCTGCAGAAGCTGGCTGGTATTGAAAAGAAGGTTCTGTCAGGAAGTAGTTAAACAGCACTACACTGATCACAGAACTGATTACGCTGCAGGTATAACCACTGGTCAGAATGGACGTCATCATAACGCCGACCAGATATATGGTAATGATATTGGAATCCGGAATGATATGGATTTCCAAATCCGGCACCAGATCGGTCAGCCGTTCGGTCCATCCCCTTCTCTTTCGAAAAAATCCCTGATCCATCATGCTTTTTCCAATGACAATCCGCGTTACTTCGGAAATTCTCGCATATTCTGCAATCTGCAGGGCAATGTCCTCGCTGTGCGTCGTTACAATCTCCGCCCCGCTCTGTTCTGCCAGGCGGATATGCTTCTGCAGCCTTGCCTGATCCTCCGGCGTTTTCTCTGCCGGTTCCGCGGTCTGCACATACAGTGCTGTAAAATTAGCACCAAATGCCCGGGCCATCTGTGCCGCAGTCCAGATAAACACTCAAAAAGGACACCTTTTATTGTATAATTATGTTACCCCACAAACATACGAAAGAAGGTGTCCTTAATGAAAAATTAGCATTGAAGAAACTGCTAACTTATATGAAAAGTGTATACAAAATTCCACAAAAAATCAAGGGTTTATCCGATGAAAGAAAAAGAAAATCCATCCCGTTGTTTAATATCGTTATGCCAGTGCTGATTTTCCTGATGCTTCAGTATGAAAGTTTTCACACCATTTTTTCAGCGCCGGAAAGCATGGAGAAACGACTGAAAAACTGTATCCGTGGAAAAATCCCAAAAGTTGATGCAGTCAGGGATCTTCTTTCCCGGATTGATCCAAAAGAAATCGAGGAAATTCACGCGCAGACGATTGATGTTCTGAAACGCAACCGCGTATTTCGGGAAGGAACCATAGACGGATATGTTGCGGCAGGTATTGATGGGGTGGAATTATTCAGCAGTACAAAAAAGTCCTGTCCAGACTGCCTGAGCCGGAAGAACGGAACGGGGAAGACAAAATACTTTCATCGAAGTGTGGTATGTATGACGGTAGGAAAATCGCCGCATGTGATCTTTGGGCAGGAAATGCTGAAACCCAGAGATGGTTCAGAAAAAGATGAATGGGGACTGACAGGAGCGAAAAGGCTCATCCGGCGTTTAAAGAAAAGGCATGGTCATTTCGCAGATGTGATTGTGGCGGATGCACTGTACCTGAATGCCCCGTTTATCAATACTTTGAAAGAATGCGGTTTAGAAACGGTAATCCGTCTGAAAGATGAAAGAAGGCTTCTGTTTCAGGATGCGGAAAGCATGTTTCAGCGGGACGAGGGGAGAAAAAGGAGCTTCAGGAAGGGAAAAAAGAGTATTGAAGTCTGGGATCTTTCAGGATTTGAGATAGACCTGGACGATATCTTAAGCGGACTGAAATACGAGGACGGCCACTACGATCTCGTGAGTCTTTCCGACAAGGATTATCAGAAAAACTGGATGTCCAGATTGCCTACTGGGATAAACTGAAAAATGAAATTCAGAAGGTCAAATCCGGAGAAAACGGAACGGCGGATCTGGTAGACATGAGCGAGACGTATTTCCAGATGGCAGATGAAACGGTTGCCGCAGTCAAAGTTTCCCGTGCCAACCGCCAGCTGGAACAGAAAGCCTACATCGACCTTCACACGGGACTGCCGAACAAGAGCAAGTGCGAAGAGCTGTTCCACAATGTGGAATTCATCAAAACTCCTACCGCCTGTATCGTCTTTGACATGAACAACCTGAAACGCGTCAACGACAGCCTCGGCCACTCCATCGGCGACCAGCTGATTCTGAACTTTGCCCGGCTGCTGCGAAACTCGATTCCCACGAAGCATTTCGTAGGAAGATACGGCGGCGATGAATTTATGGCGGTCATCTATGATGCAACCCGCGAAAGCATCACAGAAATCCTCACAGAGCTTCAGAACGAAGTCGAACAGTTCAACGGCTACGGAACCCAGTTCCGCATCAGCTATTCCCACCGCTTGGCACTTTCCACCGATTACAACGAATGTACGCTCCGCACGCTGTTTGACAAAGCAGATAAATATATGTATGAAAACAAGCAGCAGAGCAAGCAGGGACGCCAAGACTAAAGAAACGCCGGAACCGGAAATATCTTATCGCCGGTTCTGGCGTTTTTTCTTGCTGTTTCTCTTTTATTTTTTTGCAAACGCTTCTATCTGCGCATATCCCGCTGAAAAATCAATGGGTTCCTCCCGCAGCTTCTTTCTGACCGCATCGCGTCCTTCCTGATCTGCCAGCACTTTCTGGATTTTATCGGCAAACTGCATCACATCCAGCGGACAGAGATATCCGTTTTCCCCATCCCGGATCTGCTCGCGCATGGACGGAATATCGGAAGCGATGATGACCTTCTGCAGGCTTCTCGCCTCTACAATCGTAATCGGATAGCCTTCGTGACGGGACGGCTGGAGATACAGGTCGCAGGATTTTACGTACGGCGCAGGATTTTCGCGCATTCCGAGAAAAATAATTTCCTGCTCCACCTGATATTCCTTTGCCATGGTCCGCAGCTTGTTCAGATCTCTTCCATCACCGATGATGAACCATTTGAAGCGAAGTCCCCGTTTTTTCAGCTCCGCCGTAATCTGCACCGCAATATCATATCCTTTTTCTTCCGAAGCTCTTCCCACCGTCAGAAATTTCAGCTCTCCTGTGTACTGCGGATCGCTAAGCGGCTCCTCACTCCGTCTCTGCACCTGTTTGATGTCAATGAAATTCAGCAGAACCTCTGTCCGGTCCGCGAGTTCCGGAAAACGGGCAATGACCTGTTTCCGGACAGGCTCGGAAACGCAGTAAATTTTATCATACTCCGGAATAAAGTCCCTGGTCCGGAACAGCCACCAGAGATTTTCTCCGTGGAACCAGACCGCTTTTTTCCGCGCATTCGTCTTTCTGGCTCCGAATGCGGTTGTGAACGCACCGAATCCGAAAAAGTCGAAAACAAGATCATATTGTTTTGTTTCCGGCTCCACACACTCCAGAATCCGTTCATACAGTTTTCCATACCGTTTCTTTCCATACACGACGCGCATCAGAAATACGCCCATTCCTCTGGCATAGAAAGACCGTTCTGCCGGTGTCTCCCGTTTTCCCACAATCCGTTCCAAAGCCGGATGCGGCTTTTTGTTCCAGATCATCTGGCGCACTTCCACTTCCTTCGGAATCCGCTCCAGCAGAACGCCTCTTTTTTCGACCAGAAGAAGCGTTACATCTTCTTTTTTCTCCACCAGTTTCTGCAGCAGCGCTGCCATGGCAACTTCCGTTCCGCCCATGTCCATGGTACGTCCCAGCACCAGTATTTTACTCATTGCTTACCTCTCATCTGCTTTTTTCTCTGTTCTAACGCCAGTAGGCATCTCCCACATGCGCAGGATGACGCTGATCCTCCGGCGGAAGCTGATGGTAATCGCCGTACAGGGTGTGAAGATACGTCTCGTATCCCGCCGGGGCATTGATCAGATGGCCTTCAAACGGAAGGCGCACGATCTCTTCGATCGCTGTTTTGGGAATCGCGTCCGACTTGCGGTAACCGCCGCACTGGCAGGCCACCCACTTTGAGTCCTCCGCGCGGTACTTTCTGCACTCTTTTTCCATCTCGCGCAGAATCCGCTCTTTTCCATAGCATTTCCGGATCGCCCATTTGCACCATTTTGCGAAGCTCCTTTGTTTCCTTTTAAGGTCTGGCGGTAGGTGCGGAATGCATTCATCCGCTGGCTTTCCAGAAACAGCAGCTTTTTCCAGTGACGGTCGTACTCCGGTGTATCTTTTTCCGGCAGTCCGTCAAACGGGAAAATGTCGACGAAAAGACCGGTATCCACAGCTCCTGCCACGTGCTCCACGAGACTCGTTCCGGTGTGTACCAGCTTTCCGTATGCCAGTGTGAAACCCTTTGTATTATGAAAATTCATGACGCGGTACGGTGTATCCGTTTCGCTGTTTACAATCTGTTCCAGTTTTTCATAATCCGCTCTCGGCATCCAGACATCCACATCATCATCCCACGGAATGAACCCCTGATGCCGGATCAGCCCGAGCAGAGTTCCATCTGCTGCAAAATAGATCAGGTGATGTTTCCGGCAGACTTCATCCAGATACAGTAATATTCCAAGCGCAATCTCCTGTTTTTCTTTTAATTCTGTAATTTTACGCATAACGGCATTGCCTTTCTGTTTTGTTTTTCCCATCCATTATAAACACTCTGCCGGATTTTTTCAATTTAAAGTTCCTGCCGCTCCGGCGCCCGTCTGAAGATTCCGCACTGTTTTTATCAGTACCTTCATATCCACCGGTTTTACTATGTGTGCGTTCATGCCCGCATTGAAGGCATTCTGCACATCTTCTGAAAATGCGTTGTCTGTCATCGCAAGAATCGGGATTTTCTTTGCCAGCGGGTGGCTGCTGTTCCGGAATTTCGTCACAAAGAGAACCGATGCCAGGATCAGAAGCAGAATTACTGCCAGAATCCTCAGCTCCTCGACAGCGGTATCCTCGAACATCTTCGTTCCGTTGCTGTCCACCACATACGTCGTGCTCTGGTTGCTGAATGCACTGCTTCTGAAATACGGTGCCATCTCCTCCATCGAACGGATCAGAATAAAGTGTGTGATGATACTGCCGTCGACCACCAGCTGGCTCTGCAGTTTTCTGGCAAATACCATCTGGTTTTCATTGGTGATCCAGTCCAATGTCAGAAAGCTTTTGATATCCGCATCCTGCAGATCTTTAGATCCGTACCACACGCCCTGCAGACCCTCATCGGAATAATAGTATCCTTCCTGGTTCACGGCAATAAACTGGAGGTTTTCATGCGTGGAGCTTAATTCTTCCTCACGTTTTTTCAGAAATTCACACAACCGGCGTTTTACTTGATTGCAATCAGATTCGGGTTCTTTGGGCTTCATCAACATCCGCAAACTGCATATTGCAAATATGCTGTTTTTATTTTTCTTTCATATAATCCATACAATTTCTCGCATTCCATGCATATCCATCCTGCTTCGCCTGTATATAGCGGATATTTTCGTTCCTTACAATATTCTGTTTCATAATTTCCTACTAATTCCACAAGGTTATTGATATCCCTCATCTGCGCAGCAGCCATTCCTGTCATTGCCCACAAAAAGCCAGTTCTTTTTTTATTCAGTTTCTGCCACTGAAACCTTTCCGTAAACTGATCATATAATACCTTTTGCTTTTTCTTCTCTTTTACCGGAAATTCATAAATCAGCGGATAAATCTGAGCAACACCATCCGGATAAAATTCTGTCTGATGATACCGATCACTGTTTCCGATAATTCTCCATCTTTGATTCGCATCATCCCAGAATATCTTTTCTATCTGTTTCTGTATCTTTTTACGAATTTCACTGATTGCCTGCGTATCTTCCAGTCCTGCAAGTTCCAATTCGTACAGGCCTTTCCACACTTCCAGATTATCCATCAGATAAACTGTTGTGTTTTCTTCTGAAACCTGTGTAATTCCATCCTGCATCAGGCTTTGAATCTTTTTTAATGCAAGGCTGATTCCATTTTTCCAGGATTCCGGCAGGTCTGTACTTTCTGTCTTTTCCAGATATTTTCCCATAAGAAAAAGGTACATACCAAGATATCCATCTTCGGAATCAGCCTTTTCTTTATAAATAAGTTCCCCACCCTCTTTCCTGTAGATTCCCATTTTTCCATCTGTTTCCAGCAAAACCCCAGTATGCCAGTCCAGATACCTGCCAACAGCTTTTTGCTCTGTTTCAGTCATGGGGCAATTCTTTGTTTCTGCCAGAAGCCCCAGTGCAGCCACACATGCAAAGTATGGATTAACATCTCCGGCTTTACTTCCATTCATGTAGATTTCGCCTTCAGGGCCCTGATTCTCAAGGATCCACTTTTTTTCTCTGGTCAGGACGGTTTCCAGCCATTCCTGCCGGACATATATTTCTTTTCTCAGGTTCTGATAATAAGCAAACATAAACACAATGCACACAGTTATGCAAAATATAATAAGTCCCATCAAGTTCTTTCGATGTTTCACTTTTCTTTTGCATTGGCTCTGTTTATGCTTATGCATCTATATCCTCCAGGATTTTTCTGATTTTGATACTTGCAGTCCCATCACCATAAGGGTTTCTAGCCTCACTCATTTTTCTGTATGTCTCCGGCTCTGTAAGAAGCCGCCTGCATTCTCTGTAAATATCCTCCATCTTCGTACCTACAAGCTTTAAGGTTCCTGCTTCCACACCTTCCGGACGCTCTGTTGTATCCCGCATGACCAGTACCGGTTTTCCCAGTGCAGGAGCTTCTTCCTGAATTCCGCCGCTGTCTGTCATGATCAGATAACTGGCTTTCATCAGGTTATGGAATTCCACCACATCCATTGGTTCGATCAGGTGTATTCTCTCGCATCCACCAAATTCCTCATCTGCGATCTTCCTGACCTGCGGATTCAAATGTACAGGATAAATAACCTTCACATCTGTAAATTCTTCCACGATCCTGCGTATAGCCCGGAACATATCACGCATGGGCTCTCCCAGATTCTCCCTTCTGTGTGCTGTTACAGCAATCAGTCTGCTGCCTTTTGCCCATTCTGTTTCCGGATGATAAAAATCACTTCGCACCGTATAGTGCAAAGCATCAATTCCTGTATTTCCTGTGATAAAGATCCGCTCTGGATCTTTACCCTCTTTCAGCAGTGCATTCGCTGCTTTCTGAGTGGGCGCAAAATGCAGGCTGGCAGTAAGTCCAATGGCCTGCCTGTTAAATTCTTCCGGATAGGGAGATTTCATATTATAAGTACGAAGTCCCGCTTCCACATGTCCTACCGGGATCTGCTGGTAAAATGCAGCCAGAGATGCGGCAAATGCAGTAGATGTATCTCCATGGACCAGCACAATATCCGGTTTTTCCTTTTTCAGGATCTCCCTCATTCCTGTAAGAATAGCCGTTGTCACATCCGTAAGATCCTGCCCTTTTTTCATGATCGCCATATCATAATCCGGGACCACTTTAAAAATATCGAGAACCTGCTTCAGCATTTCCCTGTGCTGTCCTGTGACACACACCAGCGTTTCCAGTTTTTCACTTTTTTTCATTTCCAGAACAAGAGGGCACATTTTAATTGCTTCCGGTCTTGTTCCAAAAATCACCAGTACTTTTTTCATTTTCAATTTCCTCCCAGTTCTTTATCCAGATACGCCAGTCTTTCGCGGATAGTATCTGTCAGCTGTTTCATAGCTTCTTCATAGCTTCTGATATTCCTCGATGTGCCCTCCTTACTGGTTCCGGCTAACAGATTCTCTTTAAAAGAATATCCCCACACTTTAAAAGATGAGATTAATCTGTGCCTTGTATTTTCCAATCTGTTGGAAAATGCCATCCAGGCAAGTGTGAAAACAGATCAGGCCCGCAGGAAGATTAATGTGGAGGTTTATCCCCACCATAATCATCTGCTTCTGATTCATGTGGAGAATACTTTCGATGGTAAAATACGGCAAGAAAACAATATTTTCCAATCCTCCAAACGTTCCGGAAACGGCATAGGAATCGAATCCGTACGCCACATTACCGACAAAAACGGCGGTATCTGTGACTTTACCTATAAAGATGGTATTTTCTCTGCAAAAATAATGCTCCGGATATGAGCATGTTTTTACCATTTTAATTTGCTGTACCTGTCCCAAGCTTCTTCAAAGGAATAAAAAAACAGACCATATAGCAGCTCTATACGCTCTGTCTTTTTATTCCTACAAATCTTCGTGCAGTTTTACATTGCTATTATCTGCCATGCATTTTTTTAAAGCAACAATCATTTTTTCTGCATCAAGCGGTTTTGCAAGATGGACATTCATTCCTGCCATCCGGCTGTTGATAATGTCTTCTGCAAAGGAATTGGCGGACATTGCAATGATCGGAACCCTCCTGGCATCCCTTCTTTTCATTTCCCTGATTGTCCTTGCCGCATCCAGTCCATTCATCCTCGGCATCATAATATCCATATAAATTACCCCGAAATAATCCGGTGCAGATTTCTTAAAAATTTCAACTGCTTCCTGACCGTCTACTGCACATGTAACTTCCATACCGCTGTCTTCCAGTATACATCTGGCAATCTCCATGTTCAGCTCATTGTCTTCCACAACCAATGCCCGTATGCCTTCCACTGAATAATCATCAAGGCTTACTGGCTTATCTGATAAATTACTGTTTTTATCCTGTGTGTCAATTTTGAACGGTATTTTTACAATAACTGTAGTACCAACACCAACTTCGCTCTTCAGTTCAATACTTCCATCCTGTCCACAAGCTGTTTCGTAATTGCAAGCCCCAGTCCGGTGCCTTCATACCTGGATCTGCTTGTCTTGCTTTCCTGAGAGAACATATCAAAAGCATGTGCAATAAAATCTTCACTCATACCCACACCCTGGTCTTTACAGTAGAACGTAAAAAATGCTCTGCCATCATCCAGAGTTTCTTCCTTAACCCAGACCGTAATCACACTGCCCGCCTGACTGAATTTTATGGCATTGTCCATGACATTCGACAGGATCCTGCCAAGATATACCGGATTTCCAATCAGAGCGCTGTGGCTGTATGTACTATTTTTCCAGTCAACCTCATACCGGATGCCTTTCTTTGCAGCCCGCTCATCATAAATCTGGTTCAGTTCACGCAGTACCATTGTCAGATCAAACAAAATCTGCTGGTCCTTCAACTCTCCGCTCTGTAGTTTATTCATATCCAGCACATCATTTACCAGAGACACCAGATATTTCAGGGCTTCCATTGCCTTTTCTCTGATCTTCTGCTGCATCTGTGGATCATCTGCGTACTGATTTCCCATATTTACCATACCGATAATACCGTTCAGTGGTGTGCGGATATCATGACTCATAGTTGCCAGAAACCTTGTTTTCATTTCGGCTTCCCGCTTTGCTGCTTCCGCTGCAAAGTTAAGATCCTCTTCACGTCTTTTGGAATCGCTGATACTACGGACCGTACATAAAACATGGGTAACATTTCCAGACTGATCCCGTTTTTTACAGTAAAAAGCATCCTGTGCCAGCTGCCATCACACATCCTGTATTCTGTAGAAATACATTCTTCCGTCTTCAATCTGGCTGAAAGTGTAGAAACATCCAGAAATGGACGTATCAGCGGACGGTATTTCGGTGCAACCATGGTATCACAAAGCTGATACAGTTTCTCCGATGCACATCCTCTGTTTCCTGTCAGTTTGTGTATTTCACTGTCATTTGATACCTCTTCAAAAAAATCTTTCTGAACATCAATCCTGTAAATAGAACAGTAACTCTTGGCAATTGCCGAAATTATTTCATTACTCAGCCGTGTCTCGTCCAGTGCCTGCTTTAATTGATTCTGGATGGTAGTTTCTTTTTCCATAATATCATCGATATGCCGGAAACCCACCAGTGCGAAAAAATGTTTCTCATCCTGGTATATTTTGACTGCCTGTGCCTCAAAAAATTCATGCTGATTCGGATTCGGTTTGCTTCTGTAATGATAGGTAATGCGCTCCTTCCTGGAAAGCTGTTCCTTCAGATGCCCCGTCGAAATCCACTCCTTAAATTCCTGTCTTTCTTTCCCATACAGATACTGGACCGCATATTGGTCAGCAGCATAATTGAAATTATCACACTGTTTCAGATTCATTTTTTTTGCATTGGTTCCGTCGTTTATATGCAGAATCTCAAAGAAACCGATATTTAATTCGACATAATAGACAGCAGTAAAGTCTGAACATATTTTGTCCAAAAGCCGTCGTTCTGCCATCTGTTCTTCCAGCATACGTTTCAGTTTTCTGTTCCTCATATGTACCATTACAGTCAGGATAAGAAGCAGAGCGATCAGCACGGCTATAAAAGCCAACGCAGCCACAGACTGCAGTTGTTTCGGAAATATATATTTCATTTCTGTCATAACAAAATCCTCTCTCTATGTTTCCTGTCCGCTTTTCCCATGCATCTGGAAGGCTCCTGATTGCTGCGGCTGTCTCATAATCATTCATGACAGGCATTTGACCTTCTCAACTCTTCGCTTATGGTCTGCTTAATCTTTTTATCATCCAACGGCTTTGCAAGATGTGCGTTCATTCCTGCTTCCATACACTTTACTTTTCACCAGCTCATTCACCTTCGCCTGCACTGCCGGATAATCATACCCTGCAGCCTGCAGTCTCTTCTTTCTGTCCTCGCCGTTCCCCCACTTTCCGGCAATCACTTCCTTCGCCACAGCTTCCACACTTTTCTTTCCTGTACCAGGATTCCCGCCGGTTCCTTTCACAGCCTTCTCATACTGCGGAGCCGCATATCCGCGGATATATCCCCATCCCAGGGGGATCACCCTTCTGTCAACCTTTTCACCCGGTTACCTTCAATAGCAGTAATCATTCCCACCGGAAACCTCCTCCACAAAACCGATATAGTCACTGTACCCGTCATTCGGCTGTGTGGCCTTGTCCCAGTTATACACAATCACATAACCTGGCTCCGGCATAATGGTTCCGTCTTCGATCCAGATCCCCATCTCCCTGAAGATCTTCACGTGTTCCTCCACGCCGCACTCCCTGCCGATCAGCTCACTGCATCCTGCCCTGATCCCTGCAGCAGACACACAGGTATCACACCATTCATCCGAATGCTGCACCGCATATCCTCTGGGAAGCGGCTTCACACTATTATACAAGTCAATAATCTCCCTAAACTTTCCATTGGCCTCACTGAATCCCAGCCATCCCCTCATCACATCCAGAACACTCTCAGCAGTCTTTGCCATAGCCTCACATCCCCCTTCATCAAATCTTGTCAGTTCATACTGACGGATCACCTTCATGCAGTCTTCCACATAGGAAAAAGAAGTGGCATACCCGTCGGCACGGATGGTTTCCAGATACTCCTGCGGATCCCCCTCAGGTTCCGGTACCGTTCCAGCTGGATAAACTCAAAATACCCCTTTACGCCCTCTTCCATGGAATCAAACACCCGGAAATTATCACGGATGGAAGTCAGCGTCCCTTCCCTGTATTCTTCCTGTGTACGCATATTTACAGACCTGCCAGTCCATCTTGTGCCACATTTCAGTCCAAAATAGTTATAGTACTGACTGGTCAGCCGGCTCTCGCCCCATCCGGAGTCCAGAACCGCCTGTGAGATCACCGCAGAATGGCACAGGATTCCATACTGCCCGGCATACTTTTTCACATATCCCGCAATGTCCGCGATAAACTTTTCCCTTGCAATCCTCATTCCCCATCCCCCTTTTCACTTCTGTCATGCAGCTGTTCCAGCACCTCTTTCACCTTCTGCGGAATCGGCAGCCCCAGATGCCCTGCATTCTCCAGCAGACTCACACCCTCATTGGAAATATAGAAAAAGATCACCGCTGTCCTCAGCACGGATCCGTTCCCGATCACAGCCACATCCAGAATATTTGCCATTCCCACCAGCAGAAAGATCAGCACCTTCCTGCAGATCCCCCGGAAGCCCACTTCACTGGAAAGCGTATGGTCCGCAAAAGCACACATCACCCCGGTCAGGTAATCAATCACCACAAAAGCGACCAGTGCATACAGAAGCCCGTCACAGCCTCCCATAAACCAACCCAGCCATCCGCCTACAGCCATAAAAACCATCTGAATAAAGTTCCAAAATTCCTTCATGCCAGAATCCTCCTCCCATGAAAAAAGCAGCTCCCATTTCTGAGAACTGCCGTAAGCAGGTTCTTCCCCTGCTCGTAAATATGATCCGCCTTTTCTTCCAGCACTGCCGGAAACAGCAGGATCCCGCCGATCATGTTCGGGCAGATGGGAAGCAGCGTCCCGTTCCACAAAACAGAATTGTCATACTCCCCGCTGGCTTTCAGATAAATCCCCATGGGATTCAGCCCCAGAATATTATTCACTGCCTCCGTGATCATGTTCGTCTCCTGAACTGTCTCCACCGCACCCGTATTCGTATCGGTCAGTTCAATGACCATTTCACCTTTCAACTTCATCACACACCCTCCATTTCTACCGGCCTGCAGAAACCGCTGATTCCCGCTCTCTCAGCAAAATACACTTCAAATCCTCTGTTCACCGTCTCCTTCATCTGCATGGACAGCGATTCCCGGAAACCATTCACATCCAGTCCTCCGCCAATGGCAAATCTCGTGTATAATCCTCCACCTCAAGCTTTCCGTCCCAGGCTTCCCCAACCGCCATTGCCTGTCCGCTGACAGAAGCAATGCAGTCTCCCACATCAACCGTACCGCTGCCATACTCCATCCAGAGATACACATTGAATGTATTCGTATAATTGGCAACGATCTTCTCAATTGGATAATACAGCGACAAAATATGTTTCCCGGAATGCCAGGTCTCCACCGGACAATGCTCCACAATCTCCTCATTATTAAATTCAAAGACCACATGGCAGACCGCCTGTCCGTCCTCCTGCCACTTCACCGGCAGGCTCACATCCACAGAAACCTCCGAACCACTCCCGGTTCCGGATCCGGAATCCGAGCCACCAGCGACATCATCCGTACTCCCTGTATTCTCATTCCCAGAAGTATTTCCAACTTCATTCCCTGCCGCATCATTTTCAGAACTTCCTGCATCCGATGTCTCCCCGGTTCCATCAGAACCACCCGTACCACTTCCAGTTCCACTGCCGCTTCCGCCCGGAAATGGAATCACCACAGTCCCGGAAGCCTCCGCAGACCGTTCCACCGGATCCGCAGCCACATCCACAACAACCTGCGCAAAAAACTGCATGTGGTTTTCCTCAGAAGAAGCAAACTGGATACTGATCAGCTTCACCTTCGTCTGCCCGATCTCATGCGCGGAAGCATTGGTAAACGTATGGATCCCGATCTTCCCGGTCTTCGCATTGTCTTCAATCTGATTCAGCAGTCCCGAAATATTCTTGTCATTCCTTGACTTCGCCTGATCCAGCCTCGGGTTCTTCCCCACACATTTCAGGCTCTGCTTTCCCCCGATTTTCTGTCTGATGGAAGTGATACAGGTGATCTGTCCCTCATCCGCCTGTCCTCCCGCAAATGTCAGCACATCCCCTGGATCCAGGACAGGGTTCCCGATGGTATCCGAATCAAACGGCACATACCGGATCACAGACAGATCTGCCAGGATATTCCTGCACAGCATCTCCCTAGTCTCCTTTAACCCAAACTGCAGAAGCGGGTTCACACCCAGGTTCATGGTCAGCCCATTATCCGGATCCAGAGCATAATACTCTGCAATCTGCGTCTGCTTGTTGGTGGAACTCACTGCCGTGTATCTGGTAATAAAATCCGAAAAGCTGGAAGAAAACCGGTGTCTCTGCTCCACCTTCATCACAGGATCCTTCCCGTACTTTCTCAGTTCCAGCTTTCCCTCCCTGTTAATAATAAAGAAACCTCCCAGAACCTGTGCCACATAAAACAGCACATCCCGGCAGGTCTCAATATCATTTTCAGTATAAACAGAAAGCGTCACCCCGCCATTCGGCATGGCATCAATCTCCGCCCTCTTATTCGCAAACTCCACTTTACACCGCTTACAGCACAAAGCAATAAAATCATAAGCAGTCCCCACAGTCTCAAACCCGTTGAAACTCTTATCAAACCGCAGCATAAAATCATAGGCTTTCAGTTCCAGGCACTTTGCCAGACGGTTCGCCTCACTGACCTCAAAAACTCCCATCGGCACATCTTCCACCGAATCATCCGCCAGCACCAGATGAAACACCAGCGTCACCTGAGCATCCTCCAGCGTATACCTGTCAATGTCACTCAGAAGCGTGATCCCCATCTCCGCCGCATACACCGTCCCCAGTTCAATTTCCGTGCTTCCACAGCACTGCCTGGAAATATACCCGGAACCCTTCACAATCTCCTTCGCCCCGACTCATACGTCATTCCGCCTCTGGTAACGATCGTACCCGTCCAGTAATATTTTCTTGTATTGCTCTTCACAGCTCTCAGAAACCCATCCGATACCGGATACATCCCGCCACCTCCATTTCCCCACGAAAAAAGCACCAGCCAACCAGGTGACCGATGCCTTCGTAAATATAATCATTCTATCTGTTATAAGTCCAATGTTTCAGGTACCATTCATGCAGTTCTTCTGTTGTTTTACAGCAGTCTGCAATCTCTTTTCCCTGTGATATCCACTGACACGTTTCCCTGCTGAATGTATCAACATCCAAAGCATGAAATTTATATGTTCCACCCCGTCTGTGCATCACTTCATCATCACACTGGAACTCAAAATAATCATCCCCGTCCAAAACAACCTTTCCAGTCAGGTTCCACACCCCGGACCACGGAGGACCATCATCCCCTGGAACACAGAAGGACAGTCTTCCATCTTCCAGAATAACAGGAGCCACCGCAATATTTTTCATCTGCGGCATATATGGCTGTTCAAACCAATACGCTTTCCTCTCATCCATTTCTCTTCATCTCCATGATAGCCACCTTCCCTGCAAACTTGAAGTTAGCGATTTCTTTTTCCGGTATTCTCTGTCCCACGGATTTCCTCATGATAGAAATAATCTACGATCACCGGATGTCCCTGCGGGACTCTGCCATAAGGCATTTCATTATCCACAAAGGCACAATCATACTTCTTAGCCATTTTCTCAGCTTTTACTTCAAGTGCTTCAAAGTAGCTGCGGTTATGCTTGTTATAGATCTCGTCGTAAAGTGGTACAAGATCAGGATATTTTCCGGCGATATAATCCATAATTGTCTTTTTGAAACCGCCTCGAAGATTGAGATTTTCGAGCCAGAACAGATCGCATTGATCCTTTACCCGCTCAAAGATTGCTTCAAAATCCGTGATACTGGGGAATACCGGGGATACGAAACAGACTGTACGGATACCTGCTTCATATACCTGCTTCATAGCAGAGATACGGCGCTCAATGCTCGAAGCAGAATCCATATCGTTCTTGAAATTTTCATCTAGTGTGTTGATCGACCATGAAACGGTTACATGTCCAAGCTTCTTCAGCAGATCAATATCCCGTACCACAAGATCCGACTTTGTGCAGATCAGAATATCTGCGTCACTGCCGATCAGCTGCTCCAGAAGTTTTCTGGTATTCCCGAATTGCTCCTCCTGTGGATTGTAGCCATCTGTCACAGAACCGATGACCACCCGCTGTCCGGCATATTTCTTCGGATTTTTAATTTCCGGCCAATGCTTCACATCAAGGAAAGTGCCCCATTCCTCCTTGTGCCCGGTAAAGCGCTTCATAAAAGAAGCATAGCAATACTTGCAGGCATGTGTACAGCCCACATAGGGATTGACCGAGTAACCGCCTACCGGCAGACTAGACTTAGTCATGATGTTCTTTGTTTCCACCTCACGAATGAGGATTCCATTTATTACTTCTTCCATGATTTCTGTACCTCTAACACTTTATTAAATTCTTCCGGCATTTCCTGAATCATATTTTCATCCCCTATGATAGGGACAAGGTCTTCCTTCATAAACACCGGAATGCCGAGTGCGTGTGCCTGATCCGTCAGAGACCATGCCCATTCCGGCTCCGTATGAATCTTCCTGCTCTGAGCCCCGGTCATAGTGCCGACAACGATCCAGTTGATTCTGGAAAGGTCAACTGTACCGGGATCGTCGAATAACGGTTCAAAGCTAACATGGTAATGCTTTGCTCTGATGTTTTTCCGAAGGGCGTCGATACGCCACCGTTCTGCTTTCCTCGTCACCGTAACGCCAAACCATGCATTTTCCAGATCGGTATCAAAATCCAGCAGATCAGGTCGCTTGGTAAGGAACAGGAACTGATGCTGTGGATTTTCACGGATCTTTGCAAATACCTCGTCTCTCCATTCCGGCTTCCATCCGGAGAGATCGCTCATCCCAGTAAGAAGAAAGTTCTGCGGACGTTTCTTTTCCATCATCTTGAGCTTACCCGGAAAGAATTCAGGGTCAGCGAAGTCATCAATCATATGCCAGCGTTTCACGTTGTTGCGGGCATAGCAATATGTACACCCCACTGTGCAGCCAATGACGATATTCATGTTCTGAATCTGATCTTTGATACAAATACTCATGACTTCTGCCACTCCTCAAGATTCTTTCTGATGCGGTCGAGACATTCCTCAAACCGGATAATTTCTTCCTCTGAAAAACCTTTGTAGTAAATACTGCCCATCTCATCAGATACAGAATCGTACTCGCCCTTTAAGGCATGTGCTTTCTCAGTCAGAAACAGGAGTGTTTTCCTTTTGTCCGTTTCAGACTGAACACGGCTTATCAGCCCTTGATTTTCCATTCTTTCCAGCATCGTAGTAAGAGATGTTATCGCTAATCCGCATTTAGTCGAGAGTGACCTGATTGAGATACCATCCTCCTGCCACAGCACATAAAGAATACGTCCCTGGGCTCCATTAAACGCATCAATATTCTTTTCACTGAGAATCTTCTCAAAAATCCGGTCTCCAAGCTGTTTTATTTTGGTGACAAGAAATCCTCCATTCATTTCCACACAAAAGCTCCTATATAGTAGTTTATTAAAAACATACTATATAGGAGCTTTATTGTCAAGAGTTTATATGTCTTAATAGATAAATTCCGTTTTTTTCAATTCTCCAAACTTGAAATTGTCAAACAGCGTTCGGTGTTTCGCTTTGTGGAATTTTTACACACTGCTGAATCAAACCTGTAACATACGTAATGGAATCGGTGCAGTCGTTCTTGAGCCATTCTGAGATAATTGCCATCAGTCCCCGAATATAAAAGGCCATGATATAAGGTCGATCTTGCTGTAGTACACCGTAGCGGTCGAGAATCGGCGTAAACACATGACGGAACATCCTATCATAGCTTTTATCCATCCCCAACACCGCCGCATTTTCTGTTGCTGTGCGGAACAGTCGCTTGTTATTCTTAATGTAGCTGAGGTAAGGTGTTAAATAATCCGGCGTAATTAGATATAATTCATCCCTCGGGCAATTCCGCAGCTTTGTAGAAAAGGCATCCGAATCTTTCTCCATAGAAGCAAGAAATTGCTCGTTCATACGACCGACACTCTCCGAGAGCAGGTCTGACATCGTTTCATAGTGCAGATAGAAGGTGGAACGATTGACCCCTGCTACTTCACAGATTTCTTTGATTGTAATATACTCAAAATCCTTTTTTGCCAGAAGGGTCAGAAAGGCTTCGTCCATTCTGGCTGCGGTAGCAAAATATCTGCTTTCCGATCTATTCAATCGTTCTCACCTTCTTTCGTGTTGTTGTTTACATCTCGCTGATTTCTTTTGCCAGTTCCATGATTTCAAAAGCGTATTTCTGCTTGCCCTGTGCCAGCAATTTTTTGTAGATGGGGTAATTAACGCCCATGCCCAGCAGCCCAATAATGCCGACAATCACGCCGAGGACAAACATAGTGGTGCTACCGCTGCCGATGACCTTCATGGAAAGGCACATTCCAACACCGGCTACCAGCGCAGTGATAATGCCGAAGGTATAGGTAAAAACGGTTGCGGGAAGCTTGGCTTTTGCATCCAGTTTGCGAAGAGCAATCACCTTGGAGGTGTCCTTGAGTGCATATTCGTTTGCGAGTTGTTCTGCATAGATTTTATCTGTATTCATGGCTTGTTGCTCCTTCATTTGATGGTTTTATTCTACCAGCAAAGAACGGGCAACGGAACAACACTGATGGCAGTTTGTGTTGAGTTCAAGAATTGTGCAAATTACGATTTGATGCTTCCAGTATACCATTTCCCTACATCTCCTTCAACGTAAAACTCACCGTCCACAGCCCCTTATAACTGGTGTCCTTTTTCAGCTTCGCCTTATACCCCGTCACATACATTTCCGCTGTTTTCATCCCCAGCGTCTCCACATCAAAATACTACACGCTGATCTTATCCTTCTTCGCATACCCCGCCAGCTTCTTCAACCACTTCGCCGTAACGGAAAACGACACCGGGATCCGCACCACACCATGCCGCACCACATCCCTCTGTGTTGTCCCTGCCTCTGTCTCACCGCTGGAATCCGCTTCCACATCCTCCAGCTCCACCTCATAAGAATCCGGAAGCGGCAGGTTCTCCCCGTCAAACACAAGATACTGAAAAAAAGCCATCCTATCTACCTCCGCTCCTCAGACTCATTCTCTGCTGTGCCGCCACAATACCGGCTGTCAGATCCGCACCGCCGGATGTTCCCGTACCGGTAATCACACCGCTGTCTGCCGCGGCCATCTGCGGCGAAATTACCATATCTGCCGCCACTCCCGTCACCGGAAGCAGCTTCTCCACATCCCTCAGCTGGCTCTGCGTATTCCGGATTTCTGTATTAACCCCCTTTAAGGCGGTCTGCAATTTCGTGGTATCGCCGCCAATCTCGACAGTGATCCCCTGGATTCTGTTCCCTGCCATGCGGCTCCCCCATAAATCTCATAAAAAAAGGCTTAAAAATACCCGGAGCACTCCGGGCACAAAAAAAGCACCTGCCATTCCTGACAAATGCTTTCCATATCATCTCTTATTCAATCAATAGAACTGAAAGTTGAAGAATACTCTTTCTACCTTTCATACGATGCAATGATTTCTTTGCTGTCTGCTATTCTATACTCAAGTGTTCCCAAATTACCAATCAAGTTAAATGTCATATCTGCATTGACCTGCAATTCATCTTCAATCCTAGATGCAGACGGCTCATCTTTTAGAAAAACTGTTAATCCATAAGGCTCTGTTTCAGACTGTATCTCTATACTGTCATATGAGTATCCCTCCGGATACTCTTGACCGCTTACAATATTTATAACATTCGAAGAATCTCCTACATAATCTGTCTTATACTGCGACAGGTTAGGAATTTCGTACAGTTTTTCTTTTTTCCCGCACGCCGAAATCAACATTATTGATACCGTAACCAACATAATTGCAAGTACTTTTTTCTTCATAACCCCCCTGAAAACTTTTATTTATCTTCTAACTCAAATCCAAGTTCTTTCAGTTCTTTTTCGTTTCTGACATCTTCATCCGTTTTCTTTCCAGTGATAGCACTGTAGGCTTCTTTGATACTATTTTTCACTGCCCATTTGATAACGAAATACAGTGCGATCAAAATAACAATTGCAGTTCCTCCACTTATGCCTAATTCATTCCACATAATCATTAACTCCTCCGATTTCGTGATTTTCAATTTATTTTCAATTTTACAGGCTGGGATTTATCATTGAATAAACCACATCCATACTCCAACTACTATAAGCAATATACCCGATATTCTTCCTGCAAATTTCGACTTTTTATATCCTAGAAAATTTATTGTTTCGGGAGTTGTAAATGGCAATAAAACAACATCCATACCCATTACTATAATTCCAATTCCTATTATGAAGACATTATTGTTAGAAATAATGCCTATTATGAAGACATTATTGTTAGAAATAATGCCATAAAACATAACTAAGAAACCCAAAATAATACCTAATATAAAATACTTGATTTTATGGCTGTCCTTATCCACCATCTTTTCATAACAATTTTCACATTTACTGTTACAAAATTCAAAATTGCCATTTAGTTTTTTACCACAATATTTGCATTTTTTCATACTGTTTCCTCGGTAATCCTCAAAAATTCATTCAACAGCTCACGATTTCCTCAATTCTCCAAACTTGAATTTCTGGATGAGTATAATATGCGGAAAATAAACTTAACTCCATCTTAAATATAGTGCTGAGTTTCACTGCCACTCTTTAACACCATTTTCGCCACACCAAGCAATGCTGCAAACAAAACACCTGCAACCGGCCATACAATCCATGTAATATCCCAGCTCATCGTCCAGAAGCTCCATGCAAGGTAAATCGCTGTAGTCAAGCACCAATATACACCAGAAAACGTGTCAGTCTTTTTCTTAAACAGTTTTTCTTCTTTTGTATATTCCCCTTCCTGAAGAAGGGTATCGTAACTGCTTTTTACCATCCCAACACGAACCAACAGATTCACTCCTATTGCAAGTATGAATAGCAGTAATCCAACGGAAAGACCACAGTAATAGTCGGACGCTTCCATAGATTCGGCAATAATTGTCGGAATCACTGCCAGTATACAAAGCACTACCCCAACAGCCGTTCCTCTGATAAAAATTGGTTCATAGGAATCTTTTTTTTCTCGTACCATTCCAGATACACCATACTCTGTTTCAAAGCATTCTTTTTCAAAATGTTCCATATGTGATTCACTCATTCCATATGTAATAAACAAAAAGACGGCTGCCGCAACCATTCCAAGCAAAAAAACACATCCAAATACTGTTGCCAGAGATTCCGAAACATGAAATACGCTATCTTCTGCCATTGTCACAAGAACAATCAATAATATTGGACTTAAGATACACATACTTGTTGCGTTTGCCACTACTTTGGATCCATTTCTTTTCATGTCAAGAAATTCATTTGCATTCTCCATAGTTACTTTTTTCAACGGTTCTGCATAGCTTTCAGTACTTTCGTGATAGGTGATATTTTCTGCTTTCATTTCATCTTTTAATAGGTAATCTGTACTAACACCAAAAAGCTCCGACATCTGTAAAATTCTTTGCAAATCTGGAACAGCTCCTGCACTTTCCCACTTAGATACTGCCTGTCTGGATACGCCCAACTGATTGGCTAGTTCTTCCTGTGACCATCCATTCTTTTTTCTTTCCTCTGTAATCTTATCAGCTAAAATCATTTTTTCCTCCTTTTGCAGATTTTATGAGCTAAATATAACAGTTTTGCTGTTTGCATTCCACCATTTCAGGCTGTAAATCTGTCAACCAGCAGTTGCAAATCACAAAAGGACTCTATGAATCCCGATTTTCCAGCAATACAAGCAGAAAATTATTTATCATCTGTATTGTTTTCCTTTTTCTTATGAGTCGAACCCAAGCAAAGAAACGAAGAACCAAGACATAACCATACTATAGCCATAGAATTTTCATTTCCACTCGTAAAGTCTATAGCTGAGGCTACGAGAAACAGAACTGATGCAATATAAAATAAGATTGATTTATTTATTCCTTTTTTCATAAATAAGAATCTCCTCCAAATCCCGACTTTGATAAACCCATTATACCCTTTCTGAAACATCCTGTCACCACATTTCATCAGATCAGAACCTGTCAAAATCCTCCTGCGTGGCAACCTGTCTCCATCCCTTATACTCATCGTTCCTGCTTTCCACAAACATATCATTCACCATCCCGATAGTCAGCAGATCCAGATCCCGGATGGAAATCCCCAGCTGCACACACCGGAGAAGAAACAGGGGAGTTGTCCTTTCACGGTCTGTTGCATGAAGTTTTTTTTAGCCTCCACATCCGTCCTGATGTTCATCCCCCACAATTCAATCAGCTTCGGCAAAACCTGATAAATACTGAATCGCAGGTATCTCTGTCAATCCTGCTATCTTTGCCGCATTGGTTCTGTTATGCCCTGCAAGCATCTCATAGCCCCTTGCAGCTTTCCTCACAATCACCGGATTCAGCACACCATGATCCCTGATGCTCTGTACCATATCTTCCAGGCGTTCTCCCTCATACAGCCGGAACGGATGATCCTGAAACGGATGTATTTCCTCAACCGGAATAGAAACAATCCCGTTCACAGGCACTGGCGTATTCTTCACCGGATCCTCAGCAAGAAGATCCAGTGCGTCCTGAAATACTTTTCTTTTTGGTGCATTAGCTTTCATCCCCAACCACCTCCTCTGCCAGATTCCGGTATGCTTTACAAGCCTTATTCTCCGGTGCATACTCCCGAAGCGGCTCACTGTAATAAATTGATTCTCCCACCTTTACTGTGTTTGGTATGATACTCTTAAAAATCCGGATCTGTCCATCAAAAGTATCCGTCAGCTGTTCTGTGATTACCTTACAGAGATTTGTTCTGGCATCACACATAGTCAGCAGGATCCCTGCAATCTGCAGGCGGTCATTCAGTCTGCTTCTGACTTTCTTCACTGTCCGGATAAAATCCTGCAATCCCATCATTGCCAAAAGCTGCGGATTGACGGCAATAATCACCTCATCAGCCGCCGTCAATGCGTTAATCGTCAATGTTCCGAGCGATGGACAGGTGTCTACAATAATATAGTCATACAGCCCTCTCAGCGGCTCCAGAATACCAGTCAGCATCTTCTCTGAACCCATCTCCATCCGCAGCTTACTGTCCACTGCTGAAAGCATCATGGATGATGGAATAAAGTCCACACCATTTCTACTCTGTATAAACTCTGACGGATCCGGCATTTCCTCATCTTCCAGCCGATTCATCATCAGATGTCCAATCGTCACCGGCACAGCCGCAGGATCTTCTACTCCGAAGCAGGTTGTCAGATTTGCCTGGCTGTCAAAATCAACAACCAGAACCCTTTTTCCCATCTCAGCCAGTGAATACGCCAAATTCCAGGAGCTGGCAGTTTTGCCAACTCCCCCTTTAAATGATCCACACATTATAATCCTTGCCATACATTCTCCCCCTCTCATGCTTTCTTTCCATAACAGCCTGCACTCTGCTCTGCCACATATTTTGCAGTAATTTCTTCTTTTTCATTCTGGTATCTGATTATCAGTTTCTTAATCTCCTCATCCATAAATGCGGTCTTCGCTTCCTGCTCCTGTGCTTTATCCACATCCGGCGTGATAATCAGCTGACCATTTTCACATTTCACCTGCACATAATCCCCAAGATGAAATCCCAGTTCTTCCAGCCACTTTCCTTTTAATGTAATTGCCGGAACTGTCTCATATTTATAACCGCTCTGTCCACAAACCTTCATATTCCTTACATTTTTCTTTGCCATAGAATTGACTCCTTTCAGATTTGACTAATAGATTTTCAGATAAAAAGAAAAAGCCGCTGACACGTTATCTTCTAACGCATCAACAGCTTCTATCCTGCTTTAATTCAGTGTATTATTCGATTTTATTTAGGCTCTTTACCATCTTTAATACGATAGTAATCATCCATATCCACGCTGAGTTTTACCGTGGCATCTGGTTTTCGTTTGCTCAAGAGGCACACGGTCTCCACAGTACTTTCATTGTCCCAACAAAGTTCCTGTGTTTCCCTGTCTCCAAAATACACCGGAAAACGGAACTTTATGTGCTTCAGGAATCTGCCATCTGGCTGCTCCTGCTCGTAAATGTCCACCTGTTCTACAAAACTGTTAAGAAATTCTTTCTTCTCCAGGTCGGTGAACTTATCATATAGTTTATCAAAATATAAAAGAAATTGATAGACGTTTTCTTCTGATATTTTCTGTTGCTGAATATTCAGCAGGCGGTTCTTGACTTCTTCTATACTGTTCTCCACGCCTTCAATTTCATCATACAGACGGTATAACCTTGTCTCCATATCCTGATATTTCTTTTCATAAAATTTATCCATGATGTCCAGGCTATCCATCTGCTGTCCAAGTCTTGCTTTTGCTCCGGTCAGCTGCCTGTACTGTTTTTCCAGTCTTTCAATCTCTTTTTCTATTTCTTCTGTATCTATTCTTGAACCAATTTTATTCAGAATTGCTTCTTCAAATTTCGGATTCTTCACCAGTTTCCGGATAACTTCTTCTACTGCATTGTTAATCTTCTCTTCGCTCCATTGTTTACGATATCCACATTTATGACCGTCTACCAGGCGACGATGTTTGCAGGCATAATAGAAATAATCCTTATATAAGGTTCCGTCTTTCTTTTTCTTTC
>NZ_QUED01000089.1:0-829 GCF_003477865.1 Blautia sp. AF34-10 | reverse complement strand
CCATGTCCAGGCTGAAGCTGCCGTAAGAGGTAGTGGAGGGCCGAACGCACATCCGTTGAAAAGGGTGGCGATGAGGTGTGGGTAGGGGAGAAATTCCAATCGAACCCGGAGATAGCTGGTTCTCCTCGAAATAGCTTTAGGGCTAGCCTCGATGGAGTCTTACGGAGGTAGAGCACTGAATTTCTAAGGGGGCGTCAAAGCTTACCAAGGGATATCAAACTCCGAATGCCGTAAAGATGCTCATCGGGAGTCAGACTGCACGAGATAAGTTGGGCAGTCAAAAGGGAAAGAGCCCAGACCTGCTGCTAAGGTCCCAAAGTACGTGTTAAGTGGAAAAGGATGTGGGATTTCGAAGACAACTAGGATGTTGGCTCAGAAGCAGCCACACATTCAAAGAGTGCGTAATAGCTCACTAGTCGAGAGGTCCTGCGCCGAAAATGTCCGGGGCTGAAACACGACACCGAAGCACAGGATACCGCAAGGTATGGTAGAGGAGCATTGCTGGCGCGATGAAGCAGTACCGGAAGGAGCTGTGGAGTGCCAGGAAGAGAGAATGCCGGAATGAGTAGCGAGAGAGAGGTGGGAATCCTCTCGGCCGAATATCCAAGGTTTCCAGGGTAAAGCTGATCTGCCTGGGTAAGTCGGGGCCTAAGGAGAGGCAGAAATGCGTATCCGATGGACAGCAGGTTGAGATTCCTGCACTATCTAAAACAGAACTGTGGGGACATTTGTGGAGAGCACAGGCGCGGAACGGAAAGCCGCGTGCAAGCGAAGGAGGAGTCACATAGGAAAAACCGTGTGGCAATCCAAAGGCGTGATGCGGACCGAA
>NZ_QUED01000088.1:0-830 GCF_003477865.1 Blautia sp. AF34-10 | reverse complement strand
CAGTTAAAAAAGTTAAGTACTAAACTTTTTTGACTATGTTATTTTGTTGAGTATGATTATGGCATAACTTGAAGTGAATAAAAAGGTACTCAGGTTCTACCGTTTACTAATTAACAGTGAAAAAGGGGAAACATTAGAGAACGTAGAATACATTTCTGATCCATCATATCATGATGTACTAATACTTAGGCAGGTTCAAGCACAGTATAGATTCGAATTTGGAGAAATGAATGGGAGGTGCATTATTGAATATGGCTTTCCACATTATTTTAGAAAAAATGTAAAAGGTGATTCATTTGAATCGCGTTTGGCAAATATTTATTTTGGAAAAGCAAGCAAAAGTCAAAATGTAAAAAATGCAACTAGATTAATATTGGAAGAATTTGAAAAATTATATCAAATGCAATATCATTCGTGTTTGAAAAAATAAAATGGGTATAATTGCATTAAAGATTTACTGGTGAAGTGACAAGTTATTCTACTGACAACAAAATGACAATATAATCACCTAAAAATCCACGCAACAGGTACAATCTGGACAAAACTCCTGGATTTTCACCACCAAAATCAATACATTACACCACACAACAACTTTACAAAGAAGAGTTTGAATAACGGACAGAAATGCCGAAAGCCTGTATTTATGCGGGTTTCCGGCATTTATTTTATCGAATGGCTCTGGTTTGGCTCTATTTGTGAGAGCAATAATGGCAAGAAAATAGTAAACGGTAGAATACGAGCACCTTGACAAATAGCAGACCGCTTTTGCGGTCTGTTTATTTTCCGCTGGCTTTTTGCGGCTTTCTAATGTTTTCGGGCAACATATCTGA
>NZ_QUED01000087.1:0-847 GCF_003477865.1 Blautia sp. AF34-10 | reverse complement strand
TGGTGTTCAAGCTTTCCAGATTCGGTCGTAATGCGGCAGATGTATTAAACTCTTTGCAGAGGATGCAGGATTTTGGAGTGAATCTGATCTGTGTTGAAGATGGGATTGACAGCTCAAAAGATAGTGGAAAGCTGATGATTTCTGTTCTGTCTGCGGTGGCAGAGATTGAACGGGAGAATATCCTTGTTCAGACAATGGAAGGACGTAAGCAGAAAGCAAGGGAAGGAAAATGGAACGGCGGGTTTGCTCCATATGGCTATGAATTGGTAAATGGAGAATTGCAGATCGCAGAGGACGAAGCAGAGATTATTCGTCTGATCTATGATAAATTTATTCATACAAATATGGGAATTTCTGCGATTGCTGCATGGCTGAACCAGCATGGATATAAAAAGAAAAAACGACAGAATAATACACTGGACGCATTTGCCGCTTCATTTATAAAAGGCGTTCTGGATAATCCGGTATACTGTGGAAAGCTGGCTTATGGACGAAGGAAGAACGAGAAAGTATCTGGTACAAGAAATGAATACCGTATTGTAAAGCAGGAAAATTATATGCTACACGATGGTATCCATGAAGGAATCATTTCAGAAACAGACTGGGAGCTGGCACATCAAAAACGGGAAAAAACAGGTGTGAAATATGAAAAGACACATAGTCTCGAGCATGAGCATATTTTATCCGGAATATTGAGATGCCCGTTATGTGGAAGCGGTATGTATGGGAATGTGAACCGAAAGAAAAAGAAAGACGGAACCTTATATAAGGATTATTTCTATTATGCCTGCAAACATCGTCGCCTGGTAGACGGTCATAAATGTGGATATCGTAAACAATGGAGCGA
>NZ_QUED01000086.1:0-874 GCF_003477865.1 Blautia sp. AF34-10 | reverse complement strand
TCGGCAAGGCGGCGGAACATGGGGCGCACTTCGTTTGCCCGGTTCATGTCGGTTTTTTCGCCCATGTACGCCTGTATGGGGTCAAGGATAATCAGCCGCGCCCCGTTCTGCGTGATTGCCTTTTCTATGCGCTCATCGGACAGGGTAAGCTCCCGCTTGGCTTCATCAATCACAAGCACCCGGTCAAGGTCGGCTTCTGCTTCCATCAAGCGGGGCTTGACGGTATCGCCCAACCCGTCCTCGGCGGTCTGGTAAATCACTTGGAATGGCGGCAAGGATTTCATTCCCGGCAGCGTTCCCCCGGTGGTGCAGGCGGCGGCAAGGCGTAGGGCAAAAGTGGTCTTACCTTCGCCGGGATTGCCTTGCACAATGGTTACTTTCCCAAAGGGATATACGGCTCCCATAGCCATTCAACGGTCTGTGTATCAACCTCGCTCATGCGGATAATCTCAACGGTTTCTTCCTGTGGCGGTTCTTTCAAGCCGTAAATCGCTTCCCGGATATACTTCCCGTCCGCGATTTCTGCCCGGTGCTGCAATACCTCGTTCCAGTCCTTGTAAAGCGGCACAAGGCGGTGAACGGTCAAGCCCTCCGGCACAAGCTCCGCAAGGCGGCTGCAAGCGCCGCTTCCGGCTTGGTCGCTGTCAAGGCAGAGGTAAACGGTCTTGATGTTCAGACGGTCAGAAAGGAAACGCAAAAGGGCTTTTTCCCCCACGCCGCCCAACGCCAGATAGCTTTGCTTTTGCCAGTCTTTTTTGAACAGACAGAGGAAAGATAAGAGGTCTATCGGGGCTTCAAAGACAAACAATCTTTCGCCCTCGCCCCGGTAGCAGAAGTTAAAGGCTTTGTCGCTGCCTTTCACATCAAGCCGGAA
>NZ_QUED01000085.1:0-877 GCF_003477865.1 Blautia sp. AF34-10 | reverse complement strand
GAAAAATAAGGGAAAGAAAATTTCATAACACAGTATAACAATAACGACATGGTGAACTGATTGAAATGTTTTCGATATTTAACTCTATAACTGATTATTAAAAGAAAATGGAGATAAGATACGATGAGAACAATTTATGCAGAATACAACATAAATCACGATAGTATTGATGTTTACACAAGTGCCGGATATATGCTTCGCATTGATTGCTGGAAAGCTGAAAAAAATCTAAAAACCACATACGGATCAGAATGTGCGCTTACTTCATTGGCTGTGGATGAGCCTTTGGAATATGCAAGATTATATCTTGAGGGTAATTTACAGATGTGGGTAGATGCAGAAGACTCACTAGAGTTATAATTCTTATCCATATAAATAATATGCAAATATATATCCCATCAATATAGCGAATATACTGAAGTAAAAGTATCTTTATAATCAATTTTAACCAAAAGAATATGTTCTTAGAGGAGGTGTCTCCCGAAAGAACATATTCTTCTATTATGGGTATTATAAATATAGAACATGCTTTTCTTGTGCTACAATTTCTTCACTATGAGTTACAACAATAACTGTTTTTCCCTGTTCACTTAACTCATGCAATATATTCATAACAATCTCACTATTTTTTTTGTCTAAGGAACCAGTTGGTTCGTCTGCTAATACAATCGAACATTTCTTTAGCATTAAACGAGCTAACGCAACTCTCTGCTGTTCGCCACCAGATAATTGATAGACTTTTTTGTTAATTACTTTCTGTAAACCAACTTTTTCAAGAGCTTCATTTATTAAAATATCCGTTCTACCTGATTTTTTTTATTATTTCTAGATTTTCTTTTACTGTTTTTGTTTCCAAAAGGGCAAAATTTTGAAATAA
>NZ_QUED01000084.1:0-922 GCF_003477865.1 Blautia sp. AF34-10 | reverse complement strand
GAGATATGTTATTAAGGAAAAATAAAAAAGGTTCATACCAAGATGCAAAAAAATTTATTATGAATCATATAAACAAATGTATCTATGAAAAAGAATTGGAATGGAATGGGATTGTGAATAATAAAGCGTGGTCAATTCCGATAATTTTAACACGTACTGTTATTGGGGCAAAGTTGTTATATGAGTGTTTTGGGAAGGAAGACTATGAGTGTATAGTATTAACATCAGAAAAGAACCTAAAAGAGTCTTGCGTGGCAGAAATTCCATTAGAATTTTATACGCATGGGAATGTGACAGAGACGTTAATAATGGCAGTAAATACAATATACAATCCAGATGTGCTTATTATTCAAACGGATAAAAATATATTTGAAAGTAATAGTTTGATAGATTTTGAGGTTTTTGATAAAAAAGGATGGAATGTGAAAACAAGGATGGAGCAAATGCAGTTTGAAAATTGTTATAACGCATATAAATGGATAATAATGCAACTTTTAGACGACTAAAATTTACTGGATTACTTTTGCGATCGCAATGGGTAATAAAATTATGCTCGAAGGGAGGTATTCAAATGAAGAAAACGCTTAAAAAGAAAGAACATAAGGGAAGAAATAATGTGAGTGTTTATGCAAATGGACCGTGTTCATGCACATGCTTTTCTACGTGTGGGTCTGCCTATGTTCAGAAAGCTCAGGCGCAGAATCAGTTATACACAAGTGTATTTGGATCTAATGCTAATCACTAAAATGTAAGAAAGATGAGGGTTGCTACAGTGTTAATTAGTGGTAGTCCTCATTTTAATTAGAGGATAAGTTTAAAAGTTGATTTAAGCATTATAAAAAATCGTTTAAGAATATGGCTAGAAGTATTATAGATCCTTTGAAATAGCGTTTGTTAAAATGTTGATATGTTTGTTGTAGAG
>NZ_QUED01000083.1:0-1037 GCF_003477865.1 Blautia sp. AF34-10 | reverse complement strand
AAGATGCGGCCTTTTTAAAACTGTACGATGGCCATGACTGGAAATGGTTTGCTGTGCGGCTGAAACATACGGATATGGAATATTTAAGAAAACACTGGTCGGGCAAAAAAGCTTCGGCACCAATGTTGGAGAAAAAGCACGACAAATATTTTCTGCGTTTTACGTATGCGGAAGAGGTAGCTTTAAACCGGACACCCGTCAAAGAACAAACGATCTGCAGTGTGGATCTCGGCATCAATACGGATGCAGTCTGTACCATCATGCGTCCAGACGGAACTATCCTGGGGAGAAAGTTTATTAACTTTCCCAGTGACAAAGACCGGATGTACCGTGTGCTGGGACGGATCCGAAGATTTCAGAGAGAGCATGGATCCCGCCAGGTGCAGGGAAGATGGGCATATGCAAAACGTCTGAATACAGAACTTGGTAAAAAGATTGCCAGGGAAATCGTTTTCTATGCATCAGAAAATAGGGCAGATGTGATTGTTTTCGAATATCTGGAGATGAAAGGAAAACTTTCCGGGAAGAAAAAGCAGAAACTGCAGATGTGGAGAAAACGGGATATCCAGAAACGATGCGGACAGCAGGCACATAGAAAAGGAATACGGATTTCCCGAATCTGTGCATGGAATACGAGCAGGCTTGCGTTTGACGGATCTGGAAAAATTGACCGTGATATACAGGATCACCGTCTGTGTACCTTTCAGAATGGAAAGAGATATAATTGTGATTTATCTGCATCGTACAATATTGGAGCAAGATATTTTATCCGTGAAATTTTAAAACCCTTACCGGCAACGGAAAGGTCTTTGCTGGAGGCAAAAGTTCCTGCAGTAAAGCGTAGAACCTCATGTGTTTATGCGGATTTGAGAGACTTAATTTCAGAAATGGAACTGCAAAAAGCAGCATAAACACAGGCAGATATACCGTGGACTACCTGTTATGTGGAGACCTGCCGTATCCGGCATGGAAGAAGCGCGTATCCGCGCAAGATCTAAGAAACAGGCGTATCCGCCGATATTTTGTCTGCCGCCTAA
>NZ_QUED01000082.1:0-1162 GCF_003477865.1 Blautia sp. AF34-10 | reverse complement strand
CTTAACCTTGCCAGTAAACGTAACTCGCCGGACCGTTCTACAAAAAGTACGCGGTTGTGCACATAAGGCACTTCCACAGCTTGTAAACACAGGGTTTCAGGTTCTCTTTCACTCCCCTCCCGGGGTCCTTTTCACCTTTCCTTCACAGTACTATGCGCTATCGGTCACTGAGGAGTATTTAGCCTTGGAGGGTGGTCCCTCCTGCTTCCCACAAGGTTTCCCGTGTCTCGTGGTACTCTGGATCCTGCCAGCCTCTCATCAATTTCGCCTACGGGATTTTCACCCTCTCTGATCAGATTTCCCAAAACTGTTCGGCTATTGATTCGAGTACCTTATGCAGTCCACAACCCCGCGGTGCACGCACCACGGTTTGGGCTCTTTCCATTTCGCTCGCCGCTACTTTGGAAATCGAGGTTTCTTTCTTCTCCTCGGGGTACTTAGATGTTTCAGTTCCCCCGGTTCCCTTCCATACGTTATGGATTGGCGTATGGATACTTGAGGTTTGCTCAAGTGGGTTTCCCCATTCGGATATCTCCGGATCAATGGATATTTGCTCCTCCCCGAAGCTTTTCGCAGCTTATCACGTCCTTCATCGGCTCTCAGTGCCAAGCATCCACCCTGCGCTCTTAATGCTTGACCTGTATTCTTGGTCCGCTGCCATCATAGCGTTGATGACAGGCTTTTGTGTTCTCTGCTTTAAAAGCAATTGATTCAATAATCTTTCGATTATCTCTCTGGTTTGATAACATCACATGCTCTCACACATGATGCCTCGGATGTCTTTTCCTATCTCTAACGTTTTAACGTTTTCAATATAGATTGTATATGCGGTTTTCAAGGTACATCTTGCTGACTGATTGTTTCATCAGTCATTAGAACTTAAAAGTTTTTTTGATGCTTTCTGTGAAACACATTTCTTCTTTTAAACTCTAATCACTGGTAAAACCAGCTCTCATCAGCACTTCCCTGCTGTTATAGGTTACTGCGCTTCTGTGGGCAGCTGTTTTATTTCATAGACATTTACCCTTGTCTTTTTATTAGGGAGCTGGCAGCCACCTGCTCTCCCACACCGTCTCCAGTGCAGTACCATCGGCCGCTTAGGTCTTAACCATCGTGTTCGGGATGGGAACGGGTGTGTCCCCTAAGCGCATCGCCACCAGCA
>NZ_QUED01000081.1:0-1170 GCF_003477865.1 Blautia sp. AF34-10 | reverse complement strand
TAGATACATATTTTTCCATCTTCATAATCTGGATTTGCTTCTTCCAAAGTATCTGAGGTGTTTTCATCCTCGATAATTGTTTCTTCTCCATCTGTAAATCCTTGATCTTTGGAATTACCAAATTCCTCTGTTACTTCAGAACTTATATCTGTATTTGGCTCTGATTCTCCTTCAAAAGAATCAGGAATATCACTTTCCGTGATATCAGATATTTCAGATGTATCACTGCTGAAACCATCCTGTTCCGATATATCTGTAATTTCACTATTGGTCTGCACATTCATTCTTTCTGAATCTTCAGCATTCGCAACTACGACTTGCGAAGATAATAATGTAACACACAGAACAACTGCTGTAATTCGTCTAAAACACTCAATTTCTTGTTCATAAAATCGCCTCAAATCTTCTGTCATGCTTGACTTTTTGTTACTTTTAACCACTCTGGCTGCTTTGCTGCCGCCGTCAAGCACTGAATCAGTTTTTCAGAAAACACTCCGCATTCACCATTTGAAATCATCCGTATTGCTTCTTCCGGTTCATATTTTCTTTTGTATGGACGATCATTGATCAATGCATCGTAAGCATCGACAATCCCAACGACCTGTGCACACATTGGAATCGCATTTCCTTTTAAACCATCCGGATATCCTGATCCATCATATCTTTCATGGTGGTGTCTGCATATTTCATAACTATATTGGTTCAGCTTTTCCGTTATTACTCCTTTTGGGAATCTCTGGGTCATCGCTGCACCTACTAATGGATGTTGTTTTACTACATTCATTTCTTCATCTGTCAACTTTCCATTTTTATTCAAAATTTCAATTGGTACTTTTATCTTTCCAATATCATGAATCGGTGCCAAATGGGCTACTGAAGCAATTTCTTCATCCGTAATTCCGTATTCCGGATAATTCTTCTGCAATTGAAGATATACCTGTTTCGTATAGAAACTGATATCATCTTGATACCCTGATTCAACTATCTGATTATGATTCAATACAGTAGTTAAAAGCGATACCATATCCCAATACTGCTTTGCCATATCCTGTTCTTTTTTTATGAGTTCTCTTTCCATCTTTATAACCGTGTTCTGGACAATCTTCTCATTATAGTAAGGTGATAATTGCAGTATTCTCATTTGTATCTATATATTTTTTGCTTCCATCC
>NZ_QUED01000008.1:0-124644 GCF_003477865.1 Blautia sp. AF34-10 | reverse complement strand
GGCGTTACCCCATCATTCCACCTATCGGATTACCAGTTCACAGACTGGTTATTATTTAATAAACCAACACTGTGCGCAGACTTTTTACCGCCTGCGAACGTGTCGCACTCACCCAAAAATCTTCGGAAGCTTTTTCCCCTTCGCCTTTGGTATTAACAATGATTGTTGTCACCAGCTTCAGGATATCTTTTTCAGACCGTATATAAGCAAATGGATTGTAATGAAGCGATTTGGAAAAATTGATAGTATTCAGAACCTTAATCACATATGGCTCATGAACTACTTTTCCAGATCTATCTTTCATAATATTTCCATTCTTATCTTTCTTAGGTGGTCCCTTTGCTAACATCTTCCCGCACTCCTCAATCAGAGTGCCTTTCGGATCTGTAATGACCATGGAACAGTTCATCTGCATGACTGACGGCTTAACGAAAAATCGAGTTTTTCCGGAACCACTGCCGCCAATGACCACTATATTTTTATTTCTTGCATACTTTGGCTGTTTAGGTCTACTTTCCATAGTCAATGCTTCTGTTGCTGTCAATGGAATATTCATCCAGGGATCTTCCGACATATAAGGCTTGATATCCTCTGCGGTTCCCCATCTAGCTGAACCATACTCGATGCCTTTCCGTAATTTCTTTGCGTCTGCCTGTTTCTGCCAGACCAACACTTTCAGAACGACTGCAACAACAATACCTGCTAGCAGATCTTTCCAGTTATTGCTTAACACAAAACCTGCAAAAATCCGGTCTGCGTGTTCCATTGCATATAATAGTTTGTTCCCCATATCTTCTCCCGGACTGTTCCGGTAAAGAAAAAATGCCCGGTCTGCATAGAAAGCAGCCAGAGCATAAGGGATATTTGTAAGAACCAGTTTCTTTTTATCCAGGGCGGACAGCTTACCCCCGATTTTATTCTTCCACTTCTGCATCAGAGTTTTGCCGCTTTTCTTTTTCATCGACTCTGCTCCTGATGCCGGTTCTTTACTTTGTCCTTCGTCTTCTTTTGCATCATTGCCCGGTAAGCTGCAAGACGCTTATGAATGGAAGGTTTATTCGCTTTTTGAATCTGTTTCTGGGAAAACTCACGGAAAGCAGCATTGAGTGCATCCTGATCACGCCCCTTGAAGAATACCAGATAAACCGGAGGTTCTTTGCTCTTGTCTTTTTTCAGAGCATAATTGATCCCATATTTTCTGGCATACCGTTCAAAGGACTTGATATTTTTGTCCGTGATCTCGATATTGACCATCCCGGCATTCTGTTTTGCCAGCTCTTTTACCGTGACCTTTCCCTGTTTCGGCTGATTTTTCTGTGCTTTCTTCTCTACTGATTTCTGCTTCTGATGACGCAGATACGCAACAAGAACCTTTTTCAACAGGTCTGCCGTAATCTTAGTAGCCCGAATACAGAACGTGACCGTTTTCTGAGTTACCTCTTCCTGCATGACTTTTCCCTCCTTTCAGCGATTCAACTGCTGTCCAGATCTGTAATCATGGCAATCACCCCCTTTAATAAAAAAAGACAAATTAACCGGTAATCAGGTTCTGCACCTGTACGAGTTTTTCTGTTCCTTCTTCTTTTCTCTTATCTTCTCCACCACAATAGATGGGAACACACATTTCAAGTATTCTACTGTAAATACGCTGATGGGCAGTATCCAAATCTGTGGATTTCATTTCATTCAGTCCCAGATTCGTTGTTACGATCAGCGGAAGCATTTTACAATAGCGGCTGTCTATCACATTATAGACCTGCTCCAAAGCAAACTCAGAATTTCGTTCTATTCCTAAATCATCAATAATCAGCAGCGGATAATCCACAAGATTTTGTATAATCTGGTTCTTATCTGCCTGATAGCTGGTCATTTCATTTAAAATCCTGGAAAAATTCGTCATCATGACACGTTCTCCCTGTTCCAAAAGTGCATTTGCAATACAGCCTGCAAAGAAACTTTTCCCAGTTCCAACTGGTCCCATCAAAAGCAATCCTACATTTTTTCTCTTCATATCTGTCCAGTTTTCTACATACTGCCTGGCAATTAGTGTCTTCTGGTTGCTTCCATTGTCATTTTCAAATTTCCATTCCCAGAATCTTCTTTCCCGAAGTCCGACGGATTTTCTCTGATAAAGCAGCCGCTGTGCTTCTTCCCACTGCATCTTTTCATCCAGTTCCTGTCTGGCTTTCACCTCGCATTCGCACAAACAGGACACTACATGCTCAAATCCCATCAGACTGACTTTCATCTGTTTTCTTTTTCCACAGATGCCACAATGAAGACATCCCTCTTTGTCCAGATAATCTGCTGTTACTTTATTTTCCATCACAGGCTTTCTCCTTCCTGAAATTCATATTTATCCATTCCTGCCCTGGCTCCATCCCGTTCTGCCCAAAGACAGATTGTTGCAAAATGGTTCTGATATTCTTTTCCACTGGATTTCATATAAACAGAAAGATGATCAATTCGTTTCTGGTAATCCCATGGAAAAAGCATCATCAACTCCCGCAGTTCAGCTTCCGACAGAACAACATTTTTAAATCTCCCATACAGACTGAATTTTTCTTCCAACGCGGGAGTATTGCCATTACTCTTATCAGTATGATTCTTTTCAGTCTTATTTATCTTAGTATTACTTCCATCCAGATTTTTGCAGTCCGGACTTCTATTTTTTTGCGTTCCGGACTTCCAGTTTCTTGCAATCCGGATTTCCAATTCTTTGCAGTCTGGATTTCCAGTTTCTGGCGTTCCAGAAGCAACGTATCTTACTGGCTTTCCTCTGATCCGTTTCACAAAATTTTTCACATATATGACAGAAGGACGATTATTCCCCTGCCGATACCGTTCGATCAATCCAATTCCATGCACACTGTCAAGCTCATAAAGAAGCTTTGTTACTGTTGTATGCGACATTCGCAACAGCTCCTGCAATTCTGCAATCGTGTAAATGATATAGACATAACCATCACTGTCAATCCAGCCATTTTTCTTGGATAGACTGATTCGATCAAGCAGAATTCCGTAAAGAAGCTTTGCGTCTGTGGACAGGCTTGCAAACTCTTTTTCTGTGAACAGAGCTTTTGGTATCCGAAAGAAAGAAAACTGGTCAGATTCTTCTGCTCTGAAATATTCAAAATCTGCCATAATATTTTCCTACTCTTCTACATCAAAATCACAATTTGCAGCACTGCCTGTACCATGACATAATTCATCAAGCACATAATTGAATGCATTCATCGCTTCTTCCAAATAGATTTTCCTAGCCTCTTTATCACACGCATACATATCGGCAATAAATCCTTCATCATTTCCTATTGCGTGTACCAGAGTCTCCAGAACTTTCATAAATTTCTTTTTTGAACACTTTTTATTCTGCCTGTTCACATATTGCTGAATATCCAGTACTCTATCAGCATTTTCCTCATTCTCTTCAAGAATTCCAAACGCCAGATCCATGCCAAATTCATAGCCATCACAGGAAATCTGATCAACATCAAGCTGTCCCAGCTCATCTCGATAATTTCTTTCTTCCATTGAAGTCAGTGGTGTCTCATATTCATCCAGATATCCCATATCTGCAATTGTTTCCAGAATATCTCTGGATGCTTTCACCATTTTGTCCATAATGATTTCTCTTTCTTCCATCGGCATATTTGCCATAATGCTGTCTAATGTCATCATTGATTCTTCCTCCATCTCATTTTCATAAATATCGTTGATATAAAAGTGGTTTGCCTTTCCATTGTTCGGAATGATACGCACCAGATTTCCAACATCCACCAGTTCCTGTACTGCCTGATCTACCCCATATCTAGTTGTATTCAGGTCTTTCTTCATTTCACTTTTTGGATAGATTACATACAAATCCCCCTTACCATCTACCCAATCATTCTGCACCGCAAATTTCAAACGATCCAGAAATAAGCTGTATAAAATCTTTGCTGTATTTGACAGATTTTTGTATTTTTCCATCTGGAACAGCACCTTCGGCACCTGCAGACAATCTACCGGCATATACTCCATCTTACTCATTGATTGTTTCCTCCTTCTGTTTGTACAGCACTTCAGCTGAATTGATATTGATTTCCAACATCCCTACAAATACCTGATAGTACAGAAGGCATATCTGTTCATCCTCTCTTGCCAGATACAATCCTTCCAGTTCATCGGACGGATGTTTCATTCCATATACTGCCTGACAGATATCATGGATTTTCTCACATTCCACACTTCTAAGATGCTGCTCCAAGGTGTGGTTAAATCTCTGCCAGTCCTCCAGTTTCTGATTTACTGACATCATGCACTGGAACAGTTCCGCTGCTTCACATGCTGCTGACAGCACTACATTTTTGTTATTGATACTTCCATCGGCATTTTTCATATGCCCTACCATATACGCCTGATCTACTGAAACCATCTTTTATCCTCCTCTATCTAAACGGCATTTCTTCTTCCATGCCCTCTGGGATCTCTAAGAACCCTTCCGCATCTTCTGGAAACGGTGGTCTGTCAACCATTTTTGCACCTGCGAATTCAATCCGGTTTGCATACACTTCGGTGGTATAAATTTTTTTCCCGGTATCCTTATCTTCATAATTACCTGTGACAATCTCGCCTTCCACCATGACCTTCGTGCCCTGCATCAGATAATCTCTGGCAAATTCTGCTTTCTTTGCAAAAGCCTTTACCGGAATGAAACTGACTTCATCGGAATAATTTCTTCTGACTGCCAGAACAAACTTGGCAATCTTATGAAGTCCTTTTTCATTCTCCACTTCGTTGTATCCGGGATTTCTTACCAATCGCCCGGAAATAACTGTTGTATTCATTGGCTTAACCCTCCTATGCTTTCATTGATTTGTAACAGATGCCGATACATGGTCCACATTTTCCATAGGCACATCCGTAACATTCATCTTTTTCCAACTCTTCTTGCTTCATTTCATCGGCAAACATTCCTAACAGTGTTGTATAAATCTTTTTCATTGCAAGGAACTTTTCTTCTGCTTTTTCCATCTTCTCTTTGTAAAATGGGATCAGTTCACGAAGAACTGGATGGAAACGTTCATTTTCATCATCCCAGGCACAGGTTTTCATCATACAACGTGGCTGTTTCTCATAATTGCCCAGATAATACGGGCAGAACGTACAGCCTCTTTCTTTAACAATTTCCACCGGAATTACTGGCATCTGACTTTTGATTTCCTTAGTTACATGCTTACTTTCAATTCGCTCTCTCATATTAAAAATCCTCCAAGAATATATATTTACAAAAGGGACTTCCCCTGAATTGCCTGGTTTTAAGCACAAAAAAAGAGGCAGACTTACGATTTTTGTTTTCGCAAGCCTGCCTCTTATCAATCTAATATTCTATTTTCCAATGACATACCGTATAAACACGTATATTGCTCTAATCACATACACTGGAATCATGATACTTCCAATCAATGCTCCAATGATGACACTTAATGCAGCCATCCCAAGTGTTGCTGTGGTATCCATTCCTCTCGGAATCAGAATCAACCGCATTTTATGTATTCCAAATGGAAGTCCAGCAATAAATACCCACCAGAACCAATCTGTCTGTCCACTGACCTTCATAATTGTTTTTGTCATCCAAAACCAGAATACCATAAATGCCAGTGGCAGAATCGATTTTTTAATTACATCTTCAATCGTCATCTTTTTTCTCCCTCTGTCTGATTCCTTCCGCCACCTCCCGATTAAGGTTTGCCAATATTTCTCTAACCACAGGAGAATCCAATCGAAAGGTTTCCAGATCTTTCTCCGTAAGCTCCCTTCCGTTCGCATCATATCTTCGTACAATTTTTAAAGCCATACTTTCACTTCCTTCCTGCTGATAATCCTAATGTTTTCAACAAATGTTTAAACTTCTCTCTTTTTATCCGTTTAACACGTATCTTTTCTATCTTTTTCAGATAGACTTGTATTCTACTTGCCATATCTTCATTGCTCATTCTTTACCCTCTCTTTCTGCCCACGATGCCAGAAGCATAAATATAATTTCTTCCATCTGAGTCTTTGTATATGTATCTGGAAAATATTGTTTCAATTTCTTCGCCGGAATCTGCACCTGAACTTTTTCAGTACTTTCATTCATGCAAATCTGGTCAATTTCTGAATACGTCAACATCCGCTCTTTTGAAATCTGCTTCAATTCCTTTGCCTGCTTCATGGAAGGTACCATATTGTGATTACTCATATACTGAAATAATATCTGCTGCTCTTCAGTTCTCAAATAAGAAAGTTCAACAGCTGTGTTAAAGGGAAGCTTCTTCTCGTCTGCCAATTCTAATAGCTCTGCTACTAACTCTGTCAGATGAATATATCGAAGAATCTGTCTGGAACTATCTCCTGTATTCTGACTGACTTCTTCTGCCGCCAACTTCTTGCCAACTTGGCAAGAAGTTAAATCAGATCGTTTTCCCTGACGCTTTAACGCCTCATATTTCATTTTATAAGCAAATGCCTTTTCGCTGATCAGCAGCTCTTCTCGTTGAATGTTGGAATCTACCATAATCACCGTCGCTTCATCATCTGTTAGATCTTTGATGATAACCGGCATTTTCTCTAGTCCAGCAAGTTCACATGCTCGTTTTCGCCGATGACCAGCTACCAGCTCATAACCACCGGATTCTCTCAACCGCACAATACCAGGAACCAACACGCCATATTGTGTAATACTTTCCGCTAATTCTTCCATTTTCTTATCATCTCTTACTTGAAACGGGTGATTCGTAAATGGATGAAGACTTCCTATTGCTATCTCACTAATTCCATTGGTTGTCTCTTCGTTTGTTCCAAACAATGCATCAAGCGGCTGTAAGGAAACGGGAGTTGCTCTTTTTTTAGATGGCATCTTTCAGCACCTCCTCCGTCACTCTCCGATAAGCTTCTGTAGCTTTGCCTTTCGGATCATAAGAGAAAATACTCTGTCCTTCTCTGACTGCTTCCTTCATTCTTACAGAAAATGGAATATAATTATCGAAGATATGAATTTGACTTCCATATACATTTCTGAGAAGTTCCATATTATTCCTGGCATCATTCGTATGAGCATCGACCATCGTAAACAGAATTCCACCGACTTGCAGCTTCGGATTGATTTGCTTACGGACCTTACCGATTGTTTTTAATAACTGCTGCAATCCTTTGATTGGCAGGTAAGACGCTTCAACCGGAATTAGTACTTCATCTGATGCAGCCAGTGCATTGATTGTGATCATTCCCAATGATGGCATACAATCAATGATAATTGCATCATATTGATCCTTGATACCATATAAAATCTGTTTCAATACATATTCCCTGCTCATTGCATTTACCAACTGTACTTCCGTACCTGCCAGTCCAATGTTAGAACAGATAATGTCTATTCCTTCTGCCTGATGCCTGATATAACAGTCTGAAGGAATATCTTCATCTTTCATTACTGTATCCATAAGAGCTGTAAGTGTTTCATTACTTTCATCACAATCACGATATCCAAATCCTGCGGATACATCAGACTGTGGATCGGCATCAACGATTAACACTTTCATATTCTTTTGTGCTAATCCTACTGCTAAATTAGCTGTACATGCTGATTTTCCCGTTCCCCCTTTTTGGTTTACAATAGAAATTACTTTTGCCATAATCTTTCCCTTCTTTCTTGTTAAATAAAAAGACTGAATCAGACAGCTGAGATATAAATCTCATGCGAGCTAATTCAGTCCAAAATATATTTTTATTCAATTATCACCGCTTTCGTGGTATAGTAAATACATCTCAGCAGAGTTCTGAAATTCTATTACTTCTGTACTGTGTTATTTATAAAAGAGAGGCCTTTCCTTCATAAATTCGTTGATTGGTTACGAAATTTATTTAGGACTAAATCGCTAGAGCCCTTGTATTATAAGGGGTTCTGCCTTGTGTCATTATAATAACACAAGCACCGCCGTTTAAAATATTCATCATCGGCACGGGCATACGGCTTGTGTGGCAGCCGCCCAGGTACTGGTACAGCGGCAGATGAAGCGCATTTGCCGCCGCGCGCGCTACAGCAAGTGAGACACCGAGAATGGCGTTTGCCCCGAGGTTTTCTTTCGTTTCGGTTCCGTCTGCCTGGCACAGGATATGGTCAATCCGCTCCTGCTCGAGCGCATTCTCGCCGACAACGGCATCGGCCAGCACGGTATTGACCGCTTCTACAGCCTTTCTCACGCCCTGCCCCAGATAGCGCACTTCCTGATCTCTTTTTTCCAGTGCCTCAAATTTTCCTGTCGATGCCCCGGACGGCACCTGGGCACGCCCCATATGGCCTTCCAGCCCGAGAATCCCCTCCCCGACGGCCACTTCCACCTCTACGGTCGGATTTCCGCGCGAATCCAGAATTTCTCTTCCTGTCACGCTTCGAATTGGTAAATATCGAAACATAGTTTTCCCTCCTGTTTTGCTGCAAAGTGAACAGTAACCAAGTTTCTTCTCTGCGTTCACAGTATGACCGTGCTATGGGAAAAATATGTTGCTCTCTCTGTCGAAACCTCTTTTTTCCAGTCCTTATTCTTTTCAAACATAAAAAACGCAATATGAAAGCCATCCGATTTTTCCATTTTCGGATGCTTTCATAAGTTAGAACTGTGCATTGGACTGAATCCTTTCTTTTTTTGTTCTTTTGTTCTTTTGTTTCACTTTGGGGTACTTCGTTACGTTTTCTTGGGTCCATACCTTCGCTTTCTTAGTTTATGGGGTAATTCGTTATGTTCTCGGTGGTCCGTCCTCTCTTTCTGTTTTTTTCTTCCGTTTTCTTTTGTTGACTTTACTATATCAGTTTTCTCACCGTTTGTCAACACTTTATTTTGATTTTTTATCTGTTTTTCATTTTTATTCTGTCTCTTATTGCGTAATTATTTTTATTTTCAGATTATTATGATAAAATATCCCTGCCGCACCCGTTTCAAAACGAATCCGGCAGGGACATTTTCACGATTTCTCTTTATTTCTTAATCAGCAGGGATTTTCCTGTCATTTCTTTTGGCTGCTCCATTCCCATCAGCTCGATCAGGTCGGTGCGATGTCTGCCAGGCATCCGCCCTCTCTTAACGTGTAGGATGGGTCTGCATTAACCAGAATGAACGGAACCGGATTGGTGGTATGAGCGGTGTATGGCTCGCCGGTCTCATAGTCTACAAGCTGCTCTGCATTTCCGTGGTCCGCACAGATAAACATCTGGCCGTCAACCTCTTTTAATGCATCAACTGCTTTGCCTACGCACTCATCAACAGCCTCAACTGCCTGGATTGCTGCGCTCTCAACGCCGGTATGGCCAACCATATCCGGATTTGCAAAGTTGATGATGATGACATCGTATTTCTGGGAACGGATGGCATCCGTCAGCTTGTCGCATACTTCGTAAGCACTCATCTCCGGCTTCAGGTCATAAGTAGCAACCTCGGGGATTTCACAAGGATTCTGTCCTCACCTTTATTTGGCTCCTCAACGCCGCCATTGAAGAAGAAGGTTACATGTGCATATTTCTCGGTCTCGGCGATACGAGCCTGCGTCATGTTATGTGCTGCCAGATACTCACCGAAGGTATTGGTGATCTCTTCTTTTTTGAATGCAACGGATTTGTTCGGGATGGTCTCATCGTATTCCGTGAAGCATACGTAGGTCAGATCCAGACGTTTTTCTCTCTCAAATCCGGTGAACTCATCTGCACAGAATGCTCTTGTCAGCTCTCTTGCACGGTCCGGGCGGAAGTTGAAGAAAATCACAGAATCTTTATCCTGAATCGTTGCAACCGGTTTTCCGTCTTTTTTCAGAACGGTCGGCAGAACGAACTCATCGGTTTTTTCAGCATCATAAGAAGCCTGAACAGCCTCTGCCGCATCGGTTCCTTCTACGCCTTCCCCTTTTGTCAGAGCTTTGTAAGCCAGCTCGACACGATCCCAGCGGTTATCACGGTCCATTGCATAGTAACGGCCGGAGATCACGCCGATTTCGCCGACACCGATCTCATCCATTTTTGCCTGCAGCTGCTCAACATAGGATTTTCCGGATGCCGGAGGAGTGTCACGGCCATCCAGGAAGCAGTGTACATAAACTTTCTCGAGACCCTTACGTTTTGCCAGCTCCAGAAGTCCGAATACGTGGGTGATGTGGCTGTGAACACCGCCGTCAGAAAGAAGTCCGAACAGGTGCAGTGCGGAATTATTTGCTTTTGCATTTTCAACAGCCTTTACCAGCTCTTCATTCTCGAAGAAATCACCGTCCTGGATTGCTTTCGTGATTCTGGTCAGCTCCTGATATACAACGCGGCCTGCGCCCATGTTCAGATGGCCTACCTCAGAGTTACCCATCTGTCCGTCCGGAAGACCTACAGCAAGTCCGCTGGCCTGTCCTTTTACGTACGGGCACTGGCTCATCAGCTGGTCCATAATCGGAGTTTTTGCTTCGCAGACAGCGTTATGCTCGCATTTGTCATTCAGTCCATATCCGTCAAGAATCATTAATACGGTTGGTTTTTTACTCATTGTGAATTCCCTTCTTTGATTTAATTTTGGGGTAACAATCCAGATCCCCATCTCGATTCCGCTTACGCTGCATCTCGATGTTGCTTTTCGCCATATGAAACTCCAGAAAAAGCGCTCCTTCATGCAAGCATGATTCGCGATTTTTCTTCCATTTCGCATGGATCTGAATTGTTACATTTTGTTAGTATACCCGGATTGTCGAAGAAATCTCCTGGATCATCGACATTCCGCCTAAAATCTGCATGGCATCCTCAAAATGGCGCTCTTTGACCTCGTCCGTAATGACGACGATCTCGGCGTATTTTCCATTGACACGTTTCTGAAGCATCTGTGCAATCGAAACCTTGTTGTTTCCAAAGACAGAAGCTACCGATGCCAGCGTTCCATACCGATTTTCAATCTGCATGCGTACAAAATATTTCGACTTAATTTCGCCGACACGCTTGATCGGGCATTCCCGGTAGCATGTGCAGCCGATTCTGCCGCAGCAGTTCCATAAAATATTGCGCACGACATCGAAAATATCACCCACAACAGCACTCGCAGTCGGAAGCTCTCCGGCACCTCGTCCGTAAAACATCGTATCCTGTACGGCATCGCCTGTCAGGAATACGGCATTGTAGGAATCATTGACAGTCGCAAGCGGATGATTGCTGTCGATCAGCATCGGATGAACGCGAGCTTCGATTCCTTCCGGGGTATCTTTTGCCACGCCGAGCAGCTTGATCGTGCATCCCATCTCTTTTGCGTACTGGATATCGGTCGCCGTGATTTTGGTAATGCCTTCGGTGTAAACATCTTCAAATGTCACTCTGGAATTGAACGCTGCTGAAGCAAGAATTGCCACTTTCCGGCCGGCATCAAGACCTTCCACATCTGCGGTCGGGTCTGCTTCCGCATAACCCATGTCCTGCGCCAGACGGAGTGCATCGCCAAACTCCATGCCTTCCTGCGACATTTTTGTCAGAATAAAATTTGTGGTACCGTTGAAAATACCCATCAGCTCTGTGATATGATTGGCTGCAAGGCACTGTTTCACCGGACGGATAATCGGAATTCCTCCCGCCACGGATGCCTCGTAGAGAAAATCCTTTCCGTTTCTCTTTGCTGCCGCAAGGATTTTTTTACCCTCAGATGCCACCAGGTCTTTGTTTGCCGTTACAACATTCTTTCCTGCATCCAGGCAGGCAAGAATGTAATTCATAGCCGGCTGTTTTCCACCCATAACCTCAACAACAATCTCAATCTCCGGGTCATTGGCAATGTCCTCAAAGTTCATGGTAACGATCGACGGATCATCAACCTTTGCAGCTGCTTTTTCCACATTGCGCACGAGAATTTTTTTCAGCTCCACACGCGCTCCCAGCTTCGGAAGCATTTCCTCCTGCTGGCTTTTCAGCACTTTGTACACACCGGTACCGACGGTGCCAAGACCCAGCATTCCGATTTTAATTACTCTTTCCTCTGCCATACTCATCTCTCCCTCTTATTTCAGGGATACGATGCATTCAATTTCTACTTTTGCTGCTTTTGGAAGAGCGGCAACTGCTACACAGGAACGAGCCGGTTTGGACTCGCCAAAGAAAGCACCGTATACTTCATTTACCTTGGCAAAATCGTTCATATCGGTCAGGAAAATGGTTGTTTTCATCACTTTCGTGCGGTCAGTTCCTGCTGCTGTCATGATTGCGTCCAGATTCTTTAAAGAGAGGGTTGCCTGCTCTTCTACGGTTTCCGGGATCACGCTGCCATGCTCTACATCAAAGCCAAGCTGTCCGGAAATAAATAAAAGGCCATTGTCTGCGACTGCCTGTACATAAGGTCCGATTGCTGCCGGTGCTTTTTCTGTATTAATGATTTCTCTTGCCATAATCATATTCTCCTTTATGCTTTCTTTCGCGTCGTCTGATTTGCCGCGTTTTTTCCCTCTATCATGCGGTTTTTCCGACACTTTTGTCGTTCCCATCATATCACATGTGGGAGATGTCCGCAAGTGCGAAAAAGCCGCTCCCGGACACAAGAAAAGTTCAGAATCGTTCATTTCACATATCCAAATTCTATTAATTCATGTATGAACGCACTCCGTCTAGGATATCTTTTGTGATATGTCGACATAACAGCAATCACTTGTTTCTTTGATAACTGTTCTGTAAGTTCGTCTGATTTTCTTAAAAAAGCCGGTAAATTCATTTGCCTTTTCCAATCAAATCATCAATCCTATTTCATTTTATCCGTCAATATCCATTTTCCTTTTCGATTAGACCCCTCACGGATAACTTTACCTTCATGCTGCATTTTTGTAAGCATACGCTTAATCGTTGCCGTAGAAACTGCAAGCGCTTTTGCTAATTCTTTCTGAGTCAGTTCCGGATTTTTATAAATCATTTCTGACAATTGAATTTCAAGGTCATCTTTGGGATCATGATTGGGGTCATTGGGATCTCGATCGAGGTCAACAGGCTCATGATTGAGATTATCGGGCTCACGATTGAGATCATTTGACCCATGATTGAGGTCATGATCTCGATTTTTGACCTCAATGACCTCATTCTGGCCGCGATAAAGATTGATGCGGAAAGCTACTTCCATATCAATAAATTCCGGTTCACGCAATCCGTATTCCTGCATAGCCTGCATAAGTTTCGGAATACCACTTCCCCATGCTTCCACAAGGTTCATATAGGCAAAAGCATTGGCAAGCGAACGATTTCGGATTTTTGAAAATCCTTCCTTCATCAACTCAATCGTTACGCCAGGAAGCAGTCCACCAGGAGATGTGATCTCCAAGCGATCATCATAAATTGCCACCTGAATATTAGAATTCTGAATGTAACTGCAATTCATAACTGCATTAACGATCAACTCACGGATACTATCCGGCGGCAGTTCATAAATATCCTGTCGATATACTCCTTCCAGCCGACATCCCATACGAATATTTCTAAGGACAAACTGCACCGCTTCCTCTACTTGCTTCCAAAGCGGTCCTTCATAATTACGTCGATCCAAAAAGACAGCTCGCGTCGTTCCCTTAAACACAGCGCACTGTATCATGGAACGGAGTCCACCTTGTCCCGTTAAATAAATATACGCATTTGTCGGATAGATTTTTTCATTCTCATCTTTTTTCAAAATTCCCCAACTGAGCAAAACATTTTTCGTTACATCTTTAACTGCTGATCGCTGAAGATTGGATTTGCAGTTGGCAATAGCAACTTCCTTCATTTGTTCACAGAGACTTTTAATATCTTCATCGGTCACTTCTATATCTCTGCGGATTATTGAATCAAAAGAGCGGGCATCGCATTCATAATATAATTCTCTTGACATATCACGGTCAGCAGGGCGTGTTGTTCCAGAAACTCGAATATATACGCCATTCTCCAGCCCCTCTGCCTTAATATAATATGGTTTCCGACGTCCCGTCCTGATTTCTGCAACAATTACAGGTTTATCATTTATATTTTGCAAATAAACATCCGGGATAATTGTAGGTTCACAACTGTCAGAAATAGCATTCGTAATCGCATCAATCTCCCGAAAAACTTTATCCTCCGGAATGCCAACAACTTCTCTTGTTTTATCGTCAATACCAAATATAATCCTCCCACCTTTTCCGTTAGCGAAAGCAACAACCGTTTTCATATATTTCATGCTCTTGTCTGGACGTTGTACTTTGAATTCAACGTTCTTGGATTCTCCAGCAAGGATTTCTTCTATTGTCATCCGATCACCTCCATGATTAAGTTTTGTCCATGATGACTCTATTATTTTGCTTTTTGCTTCCAATGTGGTTCCATTCATTTATGACTATTTTCCGTATGGTGCTTCAGATTCTGCCGCCATCAACACTGTTTCCTGATCGCTCAGATCGTATGTCACGGCTTTATGCTCTGGCTCATTAAAGGAATACGAACCACCGATACCGAAATATTTTTCAAAAAACGTTTTCAGTTTTTCAATGACTCTCTGTTTTTTCTTGGCTCTTCCGCCACCACCAAAACGAGAAATTGGCGGCATGATTTTATCTATATCCGTTCCCGCTGTTTTGATCTCTCCGTCCCGAAACGCATTCTCTATGAACTTTCGTGTGTCTTTCGGCTTCAATTTTTCTTCCACAATAATTACATTAAGATCATAATCACGCTGTTCCACAACAAATTCATGCCACTCATCCATAACATCGTCCACATCATTGATTCCTGCAATAAAGGTTTCAATAGCTGTTTCTTGCTGCGCAGCTCCGGGCTGGCATCAATCGCTTTATTGATGGTTATCAGCACTTCCTTATCTTCACAGTGGGTATCATGATACTTCTTTACAAGCATCAGAATATAATCAATGTTGATTTCTACCTGCCGGATCAATTCAATTTCAAACACCACATCATCTGTAATATCCGTACTTTCCCGGCGTTTCCGTTTCCACTCGTCACGCAAATCCTGATAACGTCCAATGTAGTCTTGCAAATTGCGCTCAGAAATCAGCTCATTCCCCTTAAATTCGTCAAAGGAAAGCAGAAGGTTTCTCATACGAAGAATAGCACCAAACAAAGCAATAAAATCCTTCTGGTTCTGCTCTCCGACAATCTGCGGTTCTGACAGCGGAAACTTATGATTCAATTCCTCCATCAGATCCACATACCCTGGCATTGGCTTACCATCTACGGATTCATATCCGTAATAGTAATCCTTAAAGCTCTGCAGCAAAACAATGCCCCCGGCATTCTTATCCCCAAACAAGGAAATGGCACTATCTACTCGCTTCTGCAGATTTCTGAAACATACAATATTTCCAAAGGTCTTGATAGAATTCAGAATACGGTTTGTACGGGAAAACGCCTGTATCAGTCCGTGCATTTTCAGATTTTTATCCACCCACAGCGTATTCATAGTCGTCGCATCAAAACCGGTAAGAAACATATTGACTACGATCAGAATGTCCAATTCCTTATTCTTCATGCGAAGCGACACATCTTTATAATAATTCTGGAATTTATCACTTGAGGTATCGTAGTTCGTATGGAACATTTTGTTATAATCCTTGATTACTTCTTCCAGAAACTCTCTGGACGGCTGGTCGACAGATATAAAACAAGCATATCACGAAAACGTGAATTTTTCAATCCGCGCAAAAAATCACTCCGCTTCAAAACACAGAAACGAAGTGATTTCTTTTTGCACAAACTGGCACTCTCTATAGCTAAATCAAGGATTATATGTTGCATAAAAAACAGCAAAGCGCCACCAAACATCTCACCTTCAGCATTTCTGCCAAATTCACCGTGTTTGGTGGCGTCTTAGTCTGTTTTATTTATTGATTTCGTATAAAAATCAATTATTTATTGTAGTTTACGATAGCTCCGAAATCTGGTTTCAGGGATGCTCCGCCTACCAGGCCGCCGTCGATGTTCTCCTGTGCGAACAGTTCCGGTGCGGTTTTTGCGTTTACAGAGCCGCCATACTGGATACGGATAGCTGCTGCTGTTGCATCATCATAGATTTCAGCGATGCACTCGCGGATGCCTTTGCAAACTTCCTCAGCCTGCTCTGTTGTAGCAGTTTTGCCGGTTCCGATTGCCCAGATTGGCTCGTAAGCGATAACGGCTGTTTTTGCCTGATCTGCTGTTACATTCAGGAATCCAACCTTTACCTGCTGACGGATGAAATCCATCGTTACACCCTGCTCTCTCTGCTCCAGAGTTTCTCCGCAGCACATGATCGGGGTGATGCCGTGCTCGAAAGCTTTCAGCATTTTTTTGTTTACGGTCTCGCTGGTCTCTGCGAAGTATTCTCTTCTCTCAGAGTGGCCAAGTACAACGTATTTCACGCCAGCGTCTGTCAGCATAGCCGGGGAGATTTCGCCTGTGAAAGCACCTTTCTCCTCAAAATACATATTTTCAGCACCAATCTGGATGTTGGAGCCTTTTGCAGCCTCTACAACCGGGATGATATCGATGGCCGGTACGCAGAAAACCACGTCAACGTCGTCATTTGCCACCAGTGGTTTTAATGTATTAACTAACTCTACTGCCTCGCTCGGAGTCATGTTCATTTTCCAGTTTCCGGCGATAATTTTCTTTCTTGCCATGATCGTTTGATCTCCTTAGTTTTACTTATTGAAACGGTTCAGAGCCACCTCTCGATTCCGCTTGCGCTCTGAATCGTTGTTTTATTTGTCGTTTGCTGCTGCAACGCCCGGCAGTTCTTTTCCTTCCAGGAATTCCAGGGAAGCGCCGCCGCCAGTGGAGATATGAGTCATCTTATCGCCATATCCAAGCTGATTTACAGCTGCTGCGGAATCTCCGCCGCCGATGATCGTAACTGCATCTGTTTCAGCCAGTGCTGCTGCAACTGCTTTGGTTCCTGCTGCGAAATTCGGCATCTCGAAGCATCCCATCGGTCCGTTCCATACAACGGTTTTAGCAGTTTTAACAGCGTCAGCGAACAGTTTTGCAGTTTCCGGTCCGATATCCAGACCTTCCCAGCCATCCGGAATCTGTCCGGCCGGAACAACCTGTGTATTTGCGTCGTTTGAGAATGCATCTGCAACAACGTTGTCTACCGGAAGAAGCAGTTTCACGCCTTTTGCTGCTGCTTTTTCTTTCATTTTGTTTGCATAATCCAGATAATCCATCTCAAGCAGAGAATCACCAACGGTGCCGCCTGCTGCTTTTGCGAAGGTATAAGCCATACCACCGCCGATGATCAGGACATCAACTTTATCGATCAGGTTGTCGATAACAGAAATCTTGCTGGATACTTTGGATCCACCAAGGATGGCAACAAACGGACGCTCCGGATTGTTGACAGCATTTCCAAGGAATGCGATCTCTTTCTCCATCAGATAACCAACAACTGCAGTGTCAACATATTTAGTAACACCAACATTGGAGCAATGAGCACGATGTGCGGTTCCGAATGCATCGTTTACGAATACGTCGCACAGGGAAGCCAGTTCTTTGCTGAACTCCTCACCGTTTTTGGTCTCTTCCGCACGATAACGGGTGTTCTCCAGAAGGATTACATCTCCGTCTTTCATAGCCTCAACAGCTGCTTTTGCGTTCGGTCCTACAACCTCAGGATCTGCTGCAAATTTAACTTCCTGTCCGAGAAGCTCGGAAAGGCGAACTGCAACCGGTGCAAGAGAAAGCTCTGGTTTTGGTTCTCCTTTCGGTTTTCCAAGATGAGAGCAGAGAATTACTTTTCCGCCGTCAGCGATCAGTTTTTTGATCGTCGGAAGAGCAGCTACCAGACGGTTCTCATCTGTGATTTTTCCATCGATCAGCGGAACGTTGAAGTCGCATCTTACAAGGACTCTTTTTCCTTTTACGTTGATATCATCTACGGTTTTTTTGTTTAACATGGGCGTTTCCCTCCATATATCCAACTGCATCTGCCGCGCCGTTTCTTTGTTTTTGCGGCATCGCGGTCCTTATTTAAAAATGCAGTTTATAATTTTTGCACACGGAAAAGGGCTGTTTTTGTGCCGTATTTTTCCGCCGCATTCGCAAAAAGGGTCCGGTCCTTAACAGACCGGACCCTTTGGGCTCTGAAATTTTGCCGTTCAGTTTGTTAAATTATGCTAACTCGCTGAAGTATTTGATGGTACGAACCATCTGGCTTGTGTAGGAGTTCTCGTTATCATACCAAGAAACAACCTGTACCTCTGTTGTTCCGTTGTCCAGCGGAAGAACCATGGTCTGAGTTGCATCGAACAGAGAACCATATCTCATACCAACGATGTCGCTGGATACGATTTCATCTGTGTTGTATCCGAAGGACTCGGTTGCAGATGCTTTCATTTTTGCGTTGATCTCGTCAACAGTTACAGTTCCTTCTACAACTGCTGTAAGGATTGTGGTAGAACCGGTTGGGGTTGGAACACGCTGTGCAGAACCGATCAGTTTGCCGTTCAGTTCCGGAATAACAAGGCCGATTGCTTTTGCAGCACCTGTGCTGTTTGGAACGATGTTAACTGCAGCTGCACGGGATCTTCTCAGATCGCCTTTTCTCTGCGGTCCGTCCAGAGTCATCTGATCTCCAGTGTAAGCATGGATAGTAACCATGATACCGGATTTAATCGGAGCCAGTTCGTTCAGAGCTTTTGCCATAGGTGCAAGGCAGTTTGTGGTGCAGGATGCAGCGGAGATGATGTTATCGTCTGCTGTCAGGGTCTCATGGTTTACATTGTAAACGATGGTCGGAAGGTCGTTACCAGCCGGAGCGGAGATAACTACTTTACGAGCACCTGCATTGATGTGTGCCTGAGCTTTTGCTTTGGAGGTGTAGAATCCGGAGCACTCCAGAACTACGTCTACGCCAAGCTCTCCCCATGGGCAGTTGTTAGCATCCGGGAAAGCATAGATTTTGATGTTTTTGCCATCTACTGTGATGGAATCTTCATCGGATGTTACGGTATCAGCCAGAGCATATTTTCCCTGAGAAGAGTCATATTTTAACAGATGAGCTAACATCTTCGGGGATGTTAAATCGTTGATTGCTACTACTTCATAACCTTCTGCTCCAAACATCTGTCTGAATGCAAGACGTCCGATACGGCCAAAACCATTGATTGCTACTTTTACTGCCATGATTTTCAATTCCTCCTAAAAAGTGAATTTTAATTTTGAGTCTCTGTACTTTGTTAAAGAAACATCAACCTTATCTGTATAATACCTAATTTCGTCGGAAAATTCAAGTTCTATTTTCAAGAAAATACGAAATTATTTCTAAAATTTGTGAAGAGGCCGGATGCCGATCCGTATTTCTGCAAAATTTCGAAAGATCCGTCTATTGCAGAAAAAGCCGGAATCCAGCCTTTCTGGGGCTTTTTTCCGGCTTTTCCTGCGCGTTTTCTATTGGATCGGCAGATATTCCGGCTTCTTCTCTTTAAACCGCACGTAGTACCGGAATCCGGCTTCCTGCGCGATGGCTGCCGCGTCCGCGAAATGAAACGCTATATGTTCCGGTTTGTGGGCATCGGCACCGAAGGTGATCTTTTCGCCGCCCAGTTCCCAGTATCTTCTGATAACATCCGGCGTCGGATTCGGCACGCCAAGGCCTGCCTTGTAGCCGCCGGTGTTGATTTCCAGCGCGATATCGTACTGAATCAGCTCTTTTAAAATGGTATCGATCTCGTCCGCAAATGCGCGGTAGCTGTAATCTTTTCCCTTTTCTCTGCAGTAGCGTACCACATAATCCAGATGACCAAGCGTCTGGAAATTGTGGAAGAACCGGATATTTTCTGCTGTAGCCCGAAAATACGCCCGGTACAGCTCTTCTGCTGTCCAGTCCGGGAAAGCATCCTCATAATAGGGGTCTTTTCCGTCAATGACATGCATGGATCCGATCACATAGTCGAACGGCCACGCATTTACATACTCTTCCATCCGTTCTTTTAAGTGGAGCTGCAGTCCCAGTTCCACGCCGAATCGGATATCGATTCTGTCGTAGTATTTTTCCTGCAGTTCCCGGATTTTTGCCGCATATGCCGGTGTATCGAGCTGGAACTCGCCGGTACTGTAATCCATATCGTAGTGATCCGTCAGGCAGATTGCCGGAAGTCCCAGCTCGACTGCCCGTTTTACCATCTCTTCTGTTGGTGCTTCGCTGTCACTTGAAAAGAAACTGTGCATATGACAGTCCGCTATTTTCATCTTTCGGCCTCCGTAATCGTTCCGCCTCCGCCGACACAGCCGTCCACGTAGAAGACAACAGCCTGTCCCGGTGTCGGAGCACGCACGCCGTCCGGGAAGGTACAGGTAATCTCATCTTCCCCGGTCCGTTTGATCACGCACGGGGAGCCTTTGTGCCCGTACCGGATTTTTGCGGTGCAGGAGAGCTCTTCTCCAAGTTCCAGCGGCGGAATTGCCATATAGTTTACTTTGTTTGCTTTTACTACTTTTGCGAAAACCTCTTCATTTTCGCCGACCACAACCTCGTTCGTCTCCGGACGGATTTCCAGTACGAACACGCGGTGTCCCATCGGAAGGCCGAGTCCGCGGCGCTGTCCTACGGTGTAATGGGTAATCCCCTCATGGGTACCGAGGATTTCACCCTTTGTATTCACGAAATTGCCTTTCGGTGCCACGATTCCTGTCTCGTTCTGGATAAAGGAAGCGTAATCCTGATCCGGCACGAAGCAGATTTCCTGGGAATCCTTCTTTTTTGCTACCGGAAGACCGATTTTTGCTGCAATCTCACGAATCTGATCTTTTGTGTAGTCTCCGACCGGCATCAGCGTATGCGAAAGCTGCTCCTGGGTCAGATTATACAGTGCATACGTCTGGTCTTTTGCCGCTGTTACCGAATTTGCAATCGCATACCGTCCATTGGCAAGCTGTTCGATTCTTGCATAATGTCCGGTCGCAATGTAGTCCGCTCCAATGGAAAGACTGCGCTGAAGCAACGCTTCCCATTTCACATAGCGGTTGCAGGCGATACACGGGTTCGGTGTTCTGCCGCAGAGATATTCGTTCGTGAAATAGTCCATGACGTTCTCACGGAACTCTTTTTTGAAGTTCATGACATAATACGGAATGTCCAGCACCTGTGCCACGCGCCTTGCATCATCAACAGCAGAGAGGCCGCAACAGCCCCCGTTTTCCTCCTGGACTGTCTCGGCCTCATCCTGCCAGATCTGCATGGTCACCCCGATGACATCGTATCCTGCTTTTTTCAGGAGATACGCTGCCACCGAGGAATCTACGCCGCCGGACATTCCAACGACTACTTTCTTTTTTCCCATACTTAGTATTCTTCCTCTTCCTCGCCCTCGCTGATATCAGACTTCGGTTTTGCAAGACCTCGATCTTGATGTGGTGTTTCTCTGCGTAATCCCAGAGTGCAGCGTGAATTGCTTCTTCTGCAAGCAGAGAACAGTGAACTTTGACCGGCGGAAGTCCGTCGAGTGCTTCCATAACAGCTTTGTTGGTTACTTCCAGAGCTTCCTGGATGGTTTTTCCTTTTACCAGCTCGGTTGCCATACTGCTGGTTGCAACTGCGGCGCCGCAGCCGAAGGTTTTGAATTTGCAGTCCTGAATGATTCCGTTATCGTCGATGTCAAGATACATTCTCATGATATCGCCGCATTTTGCATTTCCAACGGTACCTACACCGCTTGCGTTCTCAATTTCTCCTACATTTCTCGGATGCTGGAAATGATCCATTACTTTTTCACTGTACATTGTTATTCTTCCTCCTGAACTATTTCAAAGCAGTCCTCCTCCGGCACAGCTTTTACCTGAATTTTTCTGTACCGGCTTTCTGGATGGACTGTCTTATTTTTTTAAACTTATTTACCCTGCTGTTTTTTGATGTAATCCTCATACAGCGGGGACATGCTGCGCAGACGGTCTACGATCGCTTTAATCTGCTCTACAACAAAATCAACGTCCTCTTTTGTGATCTCCTCACTTAAAGTCAGACGTAAGGAACCGTGTGCTTTCTCGTGCGGCAGTCCGATGGCCAGCAGTACATGGGACGGATCCAGGGATCCGGAAGTACATGCAGAACCGCTGGATGCGCAGATACCTTTCATATCCAGCATGATCAGAAGGGACTCTCCCTCGATGAATTCAAAGCTGATGTTGCAGTTGTTCGGCAGACGTTTTACCGGATCGCCGTTGAGACGGCAGTTCGGAATCTCGGTTAAAATACGGTTGATCAGATAATCACGTACTTCGATTTCTTTTGCGGTACGCTCCGCCATAGTTCTTGCCGCACGCTCTGCCGCAACTCCATATCCTACGATGCCCGGTACATTTTCTGTTCCGGCACGGCGTTTTCTTTCCTGCGCACCGCCGTGTACGAAGGAGCGGATTTTCACACCCTTTCGGATGTAAAGGAAGCCGATTCCTTTCGGTCCGTTAATCTTATGACCGCTGGAACTGAGCATATCAATATTGCACTCATCCACATTGATCGGGATCTGGCCAAATGCCTGTACAGCATCTGTGTGGAATAAAATATTGTGTTCTTTTGCAATTCTTCCGATTTCCTTGATCGGCTGAATCGTTCCGATTTCGTTGTTTGCCGCCATAACGGAAATCAGAATGGTCTCAGGTGTGATGGCTGCTTCGAGTTCATCCAGATTGACAACGCCGTTCTCATCGACGCGATATAGGTGATTTTCGCACCGCGCTCTTTTTCCAGATACTCACAGGTATGAAGAATCGCATGATGCTCGATTTTTGTGGTGATGATGTGGTTTCCTTTATTTTTATATGCTTCAAAGGTAGCTTTTAACGCCCAGTTATCGGACTCGCTGCCGCCGGCTGTGAAATAAATTTCCTCCGGTTTTGCGCCGAGCACGTTTGCGATCTGCTCTCTTCCTTTGGTGATGGCTTCTTTGCTTTTTCCTGCAATTGCATAAATACTGGATGGATTTCCGTAGTATTCGCTGAAATAAGGAAGCATAGCCTCGACAACTTCCGGGGCTGTTTTTGTTGTTGCCGCATTGTCCAGATAAATCATTGTTGTTCACTCCTTGTCATTTCTATCGCTGTTTCTGTTTTTCTCTAATTGCCGGCTCTGCTGAACCAGCTCTCCGAGGCTGATGGAATCCACAGCGTTCGTAATTCCCTCATTGATCCTCTGCCACACAAAACGCGTGACGCAGAAATCGGCCGCATCGCAGCCGCCCAGGCCTTCATTGACCGAGCACGTGACTGCCTCGAGTCCGCCCTCCAGCACACGGAGAACATCTCCTACCGAAATGGAATCTGCCGGTTTTGCAAGTACATATCCACCGCCTGCTCCCCGCACACTCTCAATGAATCCGGCTTTTCGAAGCGGACGCACCAGCTGCTCCAGATAGCTCTCTGAGATATTCTGGCGTTCTGAAATGCTGGCAATGGACACTGCACCCTCTTCTTCGTGACTCGCCAGATCGATCATGGCACGCAGACCATATCTTCCTTTGGTCGATAATTTCATTCCTGGTTCTCCTTTTTCCTGTGCTGTCGTTTTCCAATTCCGACAGTTTTAATCGGATTTATTTCTCACTCAGAATAGCACCTATCACGGGGTTCTGTCAAGGAGTTTTTTCGCATATTTTAGACTATCTGCGCAATGCCGTGAAAGGAGTCTATCCCATGCTGAAAATCACAAGAAAGAACACGCTTCTTCTTGGCACACTGATCCTGACCGCGTCCGGGATCATCTGCAGAATTCTTGGATTTCTCTATAGAATATTCCTGTCGCGCCGGATCGGTGCGGAAGCCTTTGGTATCTACCAGCTCGCCACACCACTCTACGCACTGATGCTCTCCCTTGGCGCAGGCGGCATGCAGACGGTGCTCTCGCGCTTTGTCGCATCGTACCTTGCCAAAAAGGATTCCAGACGGGCAAAGATCTGTCTGGCGGCCGGATGCGGCATTGTAGTGATACTTTCCTTCTCCGCCTCCATCTTTCTCTTTTTCAGCGCGGATTTTATCGGAACACGGCTTCTTTTTGAGCCGCGGACGATTCTGCTCCTCCGGATTTTATCACTCGGCATTCTCCCCTCCGGGATCCACAACTGTCTCTCGGCATGGTATCTTGGCCAGAATCAGACGGCACTGCCTTCTTTTTGCCAGCTTTTGGAACAGTTCGTGCGCATGGGCGCTTCCTACCTTGCCTGGCTTTTCTGTCTTTCCACAAGCCTCCCCTCTGCCGCTGTCGCTGCATTCGGTACTGCCGCCGGCGAACTCTTTTCGTGTCTCTTTCTGATGGCCTGCCTGTCCGTCTCGCACAGCAGGTCCCCTCAGAAACACCGCCCGATTTCTGTTTTTTTCAAAGAAAAGACCCTCTGGTACGATACCTTCCGAGAGCTTGCCGTTTTGAATCTTCCGCTTACGCTGAACCGTATTCTTCTGAATGTCCTCCACAGCATTGAAAGTGCTCTGCTCCCCGGCTGTCTGGTCACCTTCGGTCTTTCCCGGAAAGCAGCGCTCTCGCAGTATGGCATTCTCACCGGTATGGCACTTCCTATGATCTTTTTTCCATCTGCCATCACCCACGCGGTGTCCGTCATGCTTCTGCCCGGCGTAGCAAAACAGCAGGCCGACGGTACGCCGGAGCAAATATCAGACACGATCCGTTATACAATTTCTTTCTGTGTGCTGCTTGGCACTTCCGCTGTTTTTGCCTTTTTCTTTTTCGGTCCGTGGCTTGGACGTTTCCTTTTTCAAAACGAAGAAGTCGGCGTTTTTCTGCGTATCCTTTCATTTTTAAGTCCTTTTCTCTATCTGGAAACGACACTTGGAAGCATTTTAAACGGCCTTGGAAAAACTTCTCTCGTTTTTTTCCAGAACCTTGCCGGAGATGTAATTCGTATTCTTGCAATTCTTTTTCTCGTCCCGGTTTTCGGCATCCGTGGCTATCTCTATGGTATTCTTGCAAGTGAACTTACCATTATGACAATGGCACTTTTGTTCCTGCATCGGGAATCTGCAAACGGATTTGCTGTTCATTGATACCTTTTTTCTATCTTTTTTAAGAGAAACAGAATTTTCGCCGAAAAAATATCGACAATCTTCGCGTTATGTATTATAATTTATAGATAGTTTGCGACGGGGCACACAAGAACGCTCCTCTGTCCGCAGCTAGAAAAGAAGTGCATCTAAGATAAAGGAGAACGAAAATGAGCCTTGAATTTGTAAGAAAACTTCCCACCCCAACAGAGATCCGGGAACAATATCCCTTAAGCGCCCGCGCAACCGAAATCAAAAAACAGCGTGACGCTGAAATCGCAAAAGTCTTTACCGGGGATTCCGATAAATTTCTTGTTATCGTAGGACCTTGCTCCGCAGACAACGAAGACGCTGTTCTGGAGTACAATCACCGTCTGGCAAAGGTTGCCGACAAAGTATCCGACAAACTGATCATCATCCCGCGTGTCTATACCAACAAACCGCGTACCACAGGTGAAGGCTACAAAGGTATCGTTCATCAGCCGGACCCGGAAGGAAAGCCGGACCTGCTGCACGGCCTGATCGCCATGCGTAAAATGCATATGCGTGTAGTAGAAGAGACTGATCTGACTTCTGCAGACGAAATGCTGTATCCGTCCAACTGGAGCTATCTGTCCGATATTCTCTCCTATGTTGCGGTCGGCGCACGTTCCGTAGAAAACCAGGAGCACCGTCTGACTGTTTCCGGCATCGACATTCCGGCCGGCATGAAAAACCCGACCAGCGGTGATCTTTCTGTTATGATCAACTCCGTCATTGCCGCACAGGGCTCCCACTCCTTTATTTACCGTACCTGGGAGGTAAAGACAAGCGGAAATCCGCTGGCGCACACCATTCTCCGCGGTGCGACCAACAAGCACGGCAACTCCGTGCCGAACTATCACTACGAGGACATTCAGCTTCTGCTGGAGAAATACAACGAAACACATCTCGTAAACCCGGCTACCATCATCGATGCCAACCATTCCAACTCCGGAAAGAAATACGAGCAGCAGATCCGTATCGTCAAAGACGTTCTGCACACAAGACGATGCAGCAAGGATATCGAAAGTCTCGTAAAAGGTGTTATGATCGAAAGCTATCTGGAGCCTGGCAATCAGAAAATCGGATGCGGAACCCATGTTTACGGAAAATCCATTACCGACCCGTGTCTTGGATGGGATCAGACCGAACGACTGATTTACGATATTGCTGAGGAGTGCTAAATTTTCTCCTTCGTTGCAAAAACACATATGAAAGAAACCTCTGTCGCAGATTTTACCGGTCTGCACAGAGGTTTCTTTCTTTTGTTATGATAAGGTTGTTAAATCAATACCGTTGCAATGCTATTGCCCCAGAAGGTCAGGCGGGTTGTGGTTCCGTTCATGCGGAGATTGACTACTTTCGTCTCTTCTGACGTATTTAATACAACGAGTGCAATCGTTCCATCCGGGTTTTTCGCTGCTGTAACCTCAAGATCCGGCGAATACGTGGAGCTTGCGATGCGGACGGCGCCCGGTTTGATGTATTTTGAGAAGTGGGCGATCGCGTGGAACATCGGTTTTACTTCGATTGTGTCGGTCGTTCCGTCGCAAATGATCGGTGCGCCGCAGAAGTTGTCCACGTGGTTCGGGCCGCCGATCTCATCAAGCACGAGGTTCCAGTCAATCCAGTAATTCATGCCATGGTTCAGATCGCCGATGATGTCGTGCGCATACTGTTTTGCATGGCGCAGAGAGTTTCCGGCAGCCGCACCGTACCGTGCCAGCTCTACGCAGCCCTCACTGTGCATCAGCATCAGATCCGGGTAATCTTCTCTTACCATCGAGAGGGTGTCAAAATGATCGCCTGAATACCAGTGGTATGCAACACCAGCAATCATATCTTTCGTTGTCTCATCCACAATGTCGCGGGTTCTCTCGTACGTTCTCTCTTTGTTGTGGTCCCAGATGTACAGTTTTACGTGATCAAGGCCTTTTTCTTTTAAGGTCGGGTACAGATAGTCACGCAGGAATTCTTTTTCCTCTTCTGCCGTATATTCGCAGGAATCCCAGGTCTGAACAGCCAGCGGCTCATTCTGTACCGTCATCCAGGAAATCGGCAGGCCGAGTTTTTCGTACTCGGTGATGTATTTTGCAATATAATTTGCGTAATCCGGATAGCTTTCTTTTTTCAGGTGGCCGCCGCCGTTTCTCACGCCGGTCTCTTTCAGGAAGGCTGGCGGGGACCACGGGGAAAGCAGCAGTGAGACCGGTTTGCCAAGAGTTTTGGAAACAGCTTTTACGAGCGGCTGCACGTATTTTGCATCTCTTTCCAGGCTAAAATCCCTGAATTCCGGATCGTCCGGGTTTTCGACTGCGCAGTAATTGCCGATGGAGAAGTCACAGCTGTCCATGTGAATCCGGCCGATCGTATAGCCAATGCCGTCTTTTCCATAATACGCTTCTACTACTTTCTTACGGTTTTCCTCACTCATGCGGGACAGTGCATAGCCTGCGGACTCGGTGAGTGCGGCGCCAAATCCCTCAATTTTCTGATACGTCTTGTCCGGGTACAGGTTGATGACCTGCATTTCCTGATTTTTCGCGTCCGGGATCAGTGCAGTTTCATAGTCTCTTGTTTTGATGCCATCTTCCCCAAAGATGGTTGCGTGTAATGTTACTTTTGCCATAAGTTTTCTTCTCCTTTTCTCTGCTTTTTGCAGATCATTTTATCGCTCCGGATCCTTTTCCAGGCAGTCCGGGTAATAACTGAGTCTTGCGGTTCCGTGTTCGGCATAGAGCATGCCTTCCCGCGGTGCGGTTTTTCCTTCTGCTTCGCCGGACAGAATCTGCTCGGCGGTTTTGATGCAGTCATCGAGAATCGTCTCTGGCTGGCTGAAATAGCCCTGCATGCCGCCGAAACCGATGTGCCCGCTGTAGGATCTCTCATAGCGGGTTTCGTATGTTTTCAGGTGATACAGCCCTTCCAGCGTTTTTCTCACGCTGCAGCCGAGGACAAGAAGATTCTGGTTGCAGGCATCGCCGGAGAACAGGATTTTCGTCGCTTCATCAAGAAAACAGATGCCGCCCGGCGTGTGGCCGGCCACCTCGATGCACTCGACGCGGCGGTTTCCCAGTTCGAAAACATCGCCCTCGTGCAGGGCATGGAATGTCGGCATTTCGAACGGCTGAATTTTGTTGAGATCATACTCATATGCCTGATAGCCGCCGTTTCTTCCAATTTCATCAGCAAAGCCGCGCAGCTGTTCTGCGTTCAGGTTCCGTGTCATAGCAAAATCTGCCTCGCCAAGATAGACATCCGTAAACGCACCGATTCCGCCGACATGATCGAGATGGCCGTGCGTCAGGACAACGTCGTACGGCTTGTCCGTCAAGCTTGCCGCGATGCCTTTCAGATCAGAAAGGCGCATGCGGTGTCAATCAAAAGCGCACGCTCCTCTCCGACCAGAAAATAACACGCGGACAGACCGAATTCGTTGATGGCGTAGGTGTTTTTCGCAATTTCCATTACCATTGGTTCTTTTATCATAGTTTTGTTCCCTCCCATACATGATGGCTGTTTTCGGAAAAAGCAGGCACCGCACGCATACCCCCACGATATGTTCTGCTCCAGTACCTGCTTTTTGTCCGTCTGTTCTGCCTGCGGCAGAAGTTATATAGTCTTTGCGTTTCCCTTTCGGAAATTCGTTTTATTTCAGGCCTGCTACGTAAGCGTCAAGCTGTTTCTGAGCTGCCTCTTTCATGGTCTCGATTCCTGCTGCTTCCATCTGGGACTGATAATCAGCCAAACCAGATTCTGCATCTGTGTATCCGAGCTCAAGCGGCCACCAGTACTGCTGCTGTACATTGTTGCATGCAGCAAGCTGGGTCTCGAAGGAAGAGGTATCCAGTACAAATCCTGTGAATTTCTCATTTCCCTGTCCAGAAACGATGTGGGACTCAAACTCATCAATGTTAGTCTTATAATCGTCCGGAGTACCGATCGCCTGACGGTTCAGAGCATCACTTCTTGCAGACCACATTGCGCTCGTTCCATAGTTGTCCGTATCCAGAACCTTGAACTGTCCTTCATCGTTCAGCTCATAAGAAGTTCCTTCAATGCCGTAGTAGAATGCATCGTATACTTCCTGATCATTGGTGATCAGATCCCACAGTGCCATTGCTCTCTCCGGATTCTTGGAAGTATTGGAGATTACCATACAGTCCTGCGTATATGGAAGATGTGCAACATCTTTTACCATGTTAGAATAGTGAATATCGTATTCCGGATGAAGAATTGCCTGTCCCACATAGGAATCAATGTTATGGATCTTCAGAGCTGCTTTACCATTCTGAAATTTCGTGCTGTCCGTGTCTGACAGAGCAGATTTTGAATAAAATCCTTTCTCATTCCATCTTGCCATCATTTCCAGGAATTCCGGTGTTTTCTCCAGCTCATAGGAAGTCATAACAGTTGGATTTTCTGCATTTGGATCATACCACAGATAACGGATTCCGTTGAAGGCTGCCAGTCCCTGATTTTCCATATACATGAAGAAGATTTCCGGTGCTGTAGAGTACAGATCGATGCACTCCATTTCCGGATGCGTTTCTTTGATGATATCGCAGTACTCTTCAATATCTTCAAAGGTCTCCATCTTTCCGTCCCATTCGGTTCCCTCTACCAGGTCACCACGATAGATAGGACCATATGAATTGTAGGTAGACAGCAGGGAAGGAACACAATAATAGCTTCCATTTACTGTTGCCTGCTGTTTTGCTTCCTCAGACTGTGCTGCAAAGTTCTTCGGTGCGTAGGTTGGCCAGAGCTCATCAAGGCTCTTGAAGGCACCCTTCTGCGCCAGAGATGCAAAGTTCAGCCAGGATGCACTGTATGCCATATCAAACTCTTCTCCCGAAGAGAACAGCAACGGATATTTGTTTGCGTACTCCGCCCAGCCGATCCAGTTGATTTTCAAAGAGCAGTTCAGTTTCTCTTTTAAGAGTTTGTTCAGATTCTCGTCGATTGCATCCTGTCCTGCCGGACGGTCACTGATGACATACATGGAAAGCTCCACAAACTCGGATGTGTCAAGCTCACCGCTTGCGGATGATGTAGATCCGCTCTTTGCAGCTCCACCATTGGAAGAGCTGGAATTGTTGCTTCCGCAGCCTGCAAGCAGGCCTCCGGTCATGGCGATTGCCATGGATACAGCAAGTGCTTTTCTTAATTTTTTGTTTTGCATTTCTTTTTCCTCCTTTTTCGTTGCCTTTATCTAATCGTTCCATCAGCCTTTGACGGAACCGATTGTAACACCTTTTACAAAATATTTCTGTATAAACGGGTAAACCAGAATGATCGGGCCGGTTGCCACAACTGCCATGGCCAGCTTCAGGGAGTTGGATGGCATATCCTGCAGCGGAATGTTTGCAGAGCTTGCCATCTGGGACATTGCCTGCGTTTTCTGCATCAGGGCATACAGCATGTACTGCAGCGGATATTTTGTTTCTGTATTCATATACAGCATTGCATTGTACCAGTCATTCCAGTAACCAAGCGCAAGGAACAGACCGATGGTTGCCATTCCGGATTTCAGAAGCGGAAGGATGATGCTGAAAAATGTTTTAAACTCGCCTGCGCCGTCAATCTTCGCAGATTCGATCAGTGCGGTCGGAATTGCGGATACGAAGGTTCTCATGATCAACAGGTAGAAGACATTGAACACACCCGGTAAGATCAGGGCAAGGTAGCTGTCTTTTAAGTGCAGATACTGGATGTAGAAAATATAGGAGCAAACCATACCGCCGTTAAACAGGGTCGTAAAGTAGAAGAAGAAGGACAGAGCATTTCTGTACTTGAAATCTTTACGGCTGATCACGTAAGCGGTCATTGTCGTAAGCAGAAGTCCTACTGCAGTTCCGGCGAGGGTGATAAAAATAGATACCCCGTAAGCACGGACAACGGTCATCGGGCTCTTGAAGATCAGTGCGTAAGCGGCTGTGGTAAATTCTCTTGGGAGAATGCCATAACCCTGAAACCGAATCGCCTGCTCAGATGAAAACGAACCGGAAACCACCATAATAAACGGCAGTAAACATACCAGAGCCATCAGCGCAACAAAGGTGTAACAGATGACATAAAATACTTTTGTAGAAGTACTTTTCTTGATTTTCTGTGATTTTGCAACAGCTTGCATAACTAATTCCTCCTTTTTTCTGTCTTAGAACAGTGCAAGATCTTCTTCTACATGTTTTACGATTGCGTTTACGATCAGAATAGTCGCAAAGCAGATGACGGACTGATAGAAAGATGCTGCCGCTGTCATACCGAGGTTGGAGTTCTGAATCAGGGAACGGAATACATAGGTATCAATAACATCGGTCTTGTTGAAGAGCTGTCCGTTGTTTCCAACGATCTGATAGAACATCTCGAAATCACCACGGAGAATTCGGCCAACCTGCAGAAGAAGCATGGTGATAATGGTCGGAAGAATGCTCGGAAGAGTGATGAAACGGATTCTCTCAAAAATATTTGCACCGTCGATGGAAGCTGCTTCGTGAATCTCAGCATCGACACCGGTAATTGCTGCGATGTAAATAACGGAGTTATATCCACACCATTTCCATGAGTTGAACAGACAGATGATCCATGGCCATATACCGGCTTTGGATGCATCGTACATATTGATCTTCTCCCCTCCAAAGAAGGTTACGATACTGTTCAGGATACCGGTTTCATAGTTGAAGATATTGTAAACAAAAACTCCAACGATAACCCAGGAGATGAAGTACGGTAAGAAAATGATTGACTGTGTCACTTTTTTAAAGATTTTTTTGTTGATCTCAGAAATAAAAATTGCGATCAATACCGCAAGAAGCTGTGAAGTAACCAGGTTTAACAGGTTGTACACAACTGTGTTTCTCGTAATCAGCCATCCGGTTCCGGATGAGAACAGGTATTCGAAGTTTGCAAATCCATTCCATTCACTTCCGAATACGCCAAGATCATATCGATAGTTCTTAAATGCAAGCACCAGTCCGGACATCGGAAGGTACTGCATAATCAATACCAGCAAAAATGCAGGCATCGCCATAACAAAAAGGGCTCTGTTTTTCTTTACTTCTGCTACAAAACTTTTCACATGCTTTCCCATTTGTTGACTTCCTTTCTTTTTCATCGTTCCTGCACTGTATGCAACTGCCGGCCTGTACAAGAGTGCTCCCAAGACCCTCCACGCATCGCTTTGTCTTGGGCTTGTTCTCAACTGATGACCCTATTATACCGAAGGATTTAGCTATTTTGTACCCAACAAAACTTCGATTTCTAGTAATTTCTTATGATTTTTGTGATCTTGCACAGGAAAAATCTTGTTTTTCTTCCTGTTTCTTGTCAATTTGTCAGCGTACTTTCCACATCTCTCCGCTCATTTTCACAATTTTTATACAAAAAGAAAGAGAGTTTTTCCTCTCTCTTTCTTTTCAGATCTTCTCTTCCGCTTCTGCCATTGTCATAACCGGAATTTTGATCTCAACATGCGTTCCTTTTTCACTTTCCAGATACGTAACACCATACTTTTCACCGAAGCAGAGCTTCAGGCGAAAGTTGATGTTCCGCACACCATAGCCATGCTGTGCTGTCCGGATGTCCTGCTGTGTCTCTTTCTGCATCTCTTTCACATCGACACCGGGTCCGTCATCCTGCACAGAAAAAACAATATCCTGTTCCTCTCTTCTCGCGCAGATCCGGATCTCACAGCTTTCAATATCCGGTTTCTCCGCAATCCCATGGACGATCGCATTTTCCACAAATGGCTGGAGAATAATATTGAGACATGCATAGCTCTTCAGTTCTTCCGGTACATCTACCTCGAGAGAAATGGCGTTATCAAAGTGATAATTTTCGATATTGACATAAACCTCAACATGCTCGACTTCTTCCCCGATGGAAATCAGGCTCTTTCCATGATTCAGACTCAACCGATAGAACCGGGCCAGATTCCACGTCAGCGTTCCGATCTCCTCTGCACCGTAGTCCATGGAAATCCAGTTAATCAGATCCAGCGTATTGTAGAGAAAATGTGGGTTGATCTGCGCCTGCAGTGCCCGTACCTCTGCCATTTTAACTTCCTTACCAAGTTGATAATGCTCCTGCATCAGCCGCTGGACTTCCTGCACCATACCGTTAAAATTGTGATAAATTTCCTCAATTTCATCTTCCTCGGTTGTGATTGGCAGATTTGCGTTCAGATTTCCGCTTTCCAGACCCGTCATTTCCACATTCAGCTTTTTCAGTCTTCCAACGTAGTAACCGGAAAGAAGATATGACATCAATACAATAACGGCAATCATACTTCCAAGCATCAGAGCCGCTGAGAGCCACAGAAACCTGTACTGATCCTCATATTCATTTTCGGGAATTATCAAGATCATCTGCCAGGATGCACCGTCCACATTTTGCCGGGTAATGTAATATTCCTTCTGTCCCTCCTTCTTTTTTTCCATAAAAAGCTCCGCGCCATAGTTTAAAAGTATTCCTTTTTTCTGCATTTTTTGAAGAATACTGCTGTTAGAGCTGGTAATCATCCTGCCGTTTTCACTCATCAGATAAACAAGACCTTCTGATGTGATATTGGCATTTTTCATAATATCCTGGAAATATTTCGCAGAAACACTGATGCTGCAGATACCAAGTTCCTCTTCTTTTTCTTTTTTGGATGCAATCCGGTGATACAGGGTAACCATCTGCGAGGTATCCTGCTGATCCACACCGTCTCTCTCACGACTGATTGCAACGTAATCTTCTCCCGTGTTCAGAGCATACCGCAGATCAACGTAATCGCTGCGTTCCTTAAGCCTTGATACTCCATCGAAATAATATTGATTTCCCGCATACATCACCTCATCCGGCACGTACAGGCAGAAACGATAGATCGAGTTCGAAATCTCGTAGGAATTAAATTCTTTATTCAGCTCATAGTATTCCAGCCACTGCTCCATGTATGGTCTTTCTTCTCCAAAGCCATCCGCTGACAGTGTATTCTGAATTACCCCATTGTCCTCCACCATATTCGCCAGATACGTCATATTCCGCAGATAACTCTCCGTAAAAGAAATCGCCTGGCTTACCGACTGTTCCATTGAGTAATCTGTTTTTTCACGATAATGGCGCACCACCTGCGGATAACATAAAAAGCAGAGTAAAATCTGCACCAGAATCAGCGGAACGGAGAAATACAACATCATTCTCTTATGCATTGACAATTTCTGTAATGGATTTTTCATCGCATCTGCAGGCTCTCCTTATACTCTGTCGGGGTAACCCCCGTCTTCTTTTTAAAGATTTTCGCAAAATAATTGGCATCCTCATAACCCACCATTTCAGATACCTGATAGAATTTCAGCTGCGGATCACGCATTTTCTGTTTCGCATTCTCTACACGCACTTCCAGCAGGTACTGTCCAATTGTAAGCCCCGTTTGTTTTTTAAACACGGTAGAAAGATACGTCGGTGTCAGATAAACAAGCTCAGCGAGTGTTCCAATAGAAAGATCCTGATCTGCATAATGTTCCTGAATATATTCCGTGATACGGCTCACATTATAACGGTTCTCCGTTTTATGCGTATTCGTTTTTCCATTCTGTTTTTCAAAAAGCTGCTCGATTCTGCGTATCATCTCCTCTTTCATTTCCGCAAACGTTTCTGCCTGCATAAAGAAATCGGTTCCTCTCTGTTCCCACGGCTTTTCCAGCATACCGGGATATCGATATTCTGCTGCTTTTTCCAGCATATCACGCATCACACAATAATGGTACCGTATGTCAGAACTCATACACAGATGATGGCTAACCAGTTTTTCATACAATTCTTCCTGAAAAAGGCAGGCACCTTTTTCATTGTTGTCTATAAGGAGTTGATAAAATTCATCCCTCTGTTTCTTGGCGTCATCCATCCACGGCTTCTCTGGCGGAATGTCATCGTAGCAGACACTTTTTCCCCATCCAAGCCACGAAAGAGCTTTTCCCGCTTCCTTTGCCTGACGATAAGACAATAAGATGTCTTTCTGACAGCTGCCTCTTCTTCCATGCGATAAAAAGCAGCCCGAAATCGAACCGTCCTGTGTACAGCTCTTCAACGTCTCAACTAAAATCGGTTCCATTTCTTTCCAACGTTTTTCTTTTTCACTTCCAAGGAGCAAAATCAGACAGAATGGATCAAAAAGTGTCATTGTTATCGAAATCTGATATGGTCGCAGTGCTTCCTTGGCCATTTTTTCAAATTCCGGTAAGAATCCGGCTCCACAGCCTTCACTGTCAAAATGGATCATGACAATGCGAAAATAGGCTCCCTCCGCCTGTTCCAGTGAAACATCGGTATCCACCTCCAAAAGATAGTTTCGAAGTTTCGCGCGTTCGCTTTTTCTGCGCTCTCTCACACGCTGCACTGCTTCCTCGACGTTTTCCGAGAGCAGCTTCACATTAACCGGTTTTTCCACGTATCCGACTGCATGCAAATCGATTGCTGCTTTCAGATATTCTTTATCTGCATAGCCCGTCGAAAAGATAATCTCGATCTCCGGGAATTTTTCTCTTAATTTTCGGCACAGATCCACACCGCTCATGCCCGGCATGCGAATATCCGAAAGAACGATATCCGGCCGGAAATTTTCCGTTTTCGCCAATGCTTCCTCTCCGTTCGCGGCCGCTTCAACTTCCGAAACACCAAGGCGCTGCCACGGAACGTGCTTTAAAAGGCCAGTTCGAATAATCTTTTCATCTTCTACCACAATCAGTTTCATGTTGTGATACCCCTTTGCTTATATCATACTTAAATGTAAAACCTGTTTTTCAGTATAACACAGATTTTGTAGCTTGTGAATCAAAACTGCTGTTTCCTGGCACATTCTAATCTGCATAATCTCAAAAAATTAAGCGTATTTGGCAAATCTTTTCATTCAAGTTTTGCCAAATACGCTTTTTCCATTTCTTTTTTTTGTTCAATCTGCTACTTTCTCGGATGTGCCTTCCGGTACACATCCCGGATCTTATTCACACCAAGGTGGAGATACATCTGCGTCGTCGAAATATCGGCGTGTCCCATCATCTCCTGGACACTCTTTAAGTCCGCACCGTTTTGCAGCAGATGGGTTGCAAACGAATGACGCAGGGTATGCGGCGTAATATCCGCCGTAATGCCTGCGGATTTCGCATAGGATTTCAGAATTTTCCAGAATCCCTGACGACTCATCGGACCTCCGGAGCAGTTGACAAACAATACATCATCATCCCGTCCATGCATCAGGGCTGCGCGCGCACTCCCCAGATACTGCTCCAACGCCTTTTTCGCCGGTCCGCCGAACGGAACGATCCGCTCCTTTTCATCGCGGCAGGTGATGTAGCCCATCATAAGGTTGACATCCTGTATCTTCAAATGGATCAGCTCACTGACGCGGATACCGGTCGCATACAGCATTTCCAGCATTGCTTTGTCGCGGATCCCCTTTGGCGTGTCGGTTTTGGGCTGGCGAAGCAGCAGATCGACCTCTGCGATGGAAAGGATCTCCGGCATTTTCCGCTCAACCCTCGGTGGCTGCAGTGCTTTCGACGGGTCAGATACCATTTTTCCCTCCTGACATGCATATTGGCAAAACATATGAATCGCCGCAATGCTGCGCGAGATCGTTGCCGGGGAGAAGTGTTCCCGCTCCAGATATAATAAATAAGAATTTAAAACCGTTGCATTCATCTGCTCCGGTTTTTCTATTCCGTGCTCCTTCAAAAAAACTGCCAGCTTTCGAAGATCGCGCTGATAGGAGACTTCTGTATTTTTTGACGCTTTCTTTTCCGTCTGTAGATAGTCCGTAAATGACTGTATCGTTTCCTGCATAGCTTTTTTCCTTTTTGCTTTTTTCTCCCTCTCACTGCCCGATAAAGGGTAACAATGCTTTTAATTATATACACGTTTTTTCAAAAATGCAATTCCCTTTTCAGACCGTTTTTACAGGATTTTCGCAAGAAACCACGGATTGACATAACTCTCAAGCAGAATACCCCACAGAAGCAGGATCATTGCAAAGAAGTAGCGCACGCCGAAGCAAAAATATTCCTTTTTCTGTATGCCGCCGGCAAGGTGATTCGTCTCTGCCATCCGGCTGCACGCAGCAGCCATCAGAAATAACGCGGCAAGGTAGAGGAAAATCTGCGGAAAAAGAGCCAGAAAAAAGAATAAAAGACCTGCCATTCCGTTCTGCAGATAGGCAGCCGAGAGAAAGACGCCACACAGAAAACCATATGCCCAAACGGCAGCAGTGGCAAAATACGCACCGATTGCCGTCAATCCAAAGAGAAGTCCCGCAAATGCCGGTGCTAACCGTACCTTTAGAAGATAGGAAAAGCAGGCCTTTGCGGAAATTTTTCTTCCAAAAAACGCCTCCGCCTGAAAGAGGCGGACGCTATTTCCCTCCTTCATTCCCGTGTGGGATGCCGCAAGCAGCAGCAGTACACCGAGAGTCATACCGGCCGCAAACCAGAGGGCAAAAAAACGAATATATGCATTCTCATCCCGTTCTCTCATTTGCTTTTTGCGCCTCCTTATTTTCTGCCTTACTGTCAATGTATTCACGGTTCATAGACAATATACGTAAAAGAAGTGCCTGCTCCGCAGACCCCCATCTGCGAATGGCACTTCTTTCCTCTTTTCAGGGTCCCCCAATGTCTCACGCACCGAAATGTCCGTTCATTTCAAACCCTGCTTTTTGTATATCCCCATAAGATATTTTTCACTTCTTTTATTTCACGACAAGATAGGTATCCAGATCATCGAACTGATCAAGGTAGCTGACTGCGCCCTCGTACATATTGGACTGCAGTACGATATTTACCGTGTTATAGATGCAGCGTTTCAATTCTGCCATCGTCAGAGTTCCATCTGCAAGTTCTTTTTTGATGTTCTCGTGATCCTCCGGCAGACCCGGCATTACCATGTCATTTCCGGCTCTCATGCAGCCCGCTGCCGTACACTCGCCCTGGATCTGTACGTTGGTGGTTGTCCAGTCGGTCATGATAGCTCCTGCAAATCCCCACTCATCTCTCGCTGCTTTCGTGCAGGTATCGTAGCAGTTTGCAGCGTGTACACCATTGATCAGGTTGTAAGATGTCATAATGGACATCGGCTGTGCATCTTTGACTGCGATTTCAAAGCCTTTCAGATAGATCTCACGCAGGGCACGCTCGGACAGGATGGAATCGGAGCCCATACGGTTATCCTCCTGATTGTTGCATGCGAAGTGTTTGATCGTGGTTCCGCAGCCCGGTACCTTCTGTACACCGAGCGTCATAGCAGCCGCCATCATACCGGCAAGCAGCGGATCCTCGGAATAATATTCAAAGTTTCTTCCGCAGAGCGGATTTCTGTGGATGTTCATGCCAGGTGCCAGCCACAGTGTTACGTTGAACAGCTCCATCTCATGGCCGATCATCTCGCCGACTCTCTTGATCAGTTCTACATCCCAGCTCTGTGCCAGAAGTGTTCCAACCGGAATTGCGGTACAGAACTGATAATAGGTTGTTCCGCGTTTTTCCTGCGGTTTGCTGAAGAATCCGCCTTCCAGTGCCGCCAGGAAATCGCTCGCTACGATCTCTCCGTTGTCTACCTGGTATTCTCTCTTCAGACGAAGACCTGCAGGTCCGTCCACCAGAGCAATGGTGGTTACATTCCACGGCTCCTCCGAAGCACACGGGGATGTCTCCGCTGCTGCTCCCGGAACAGAAATTCCTGCGGAGCCAAGCGCGTTGCCCTGTGCTCTTCCCGGATCACCGGTTGCAAGGAGTGCCAGCTGATCCACAGAAAGGGATTCCACAATCTTTCCTGCTTTTCCAGGAAGCTCTTCCGGTACCGCTGGTAATCTACTTTCTCAGTTGGGATCTCAGATGCTTTAAGCTCGATCACGCTCATTCTCTTTTCTTTTACTTCCTTCTGCCATGCAGCCTCTCTTGCCTGAACTTTTTCTGCATCAGGAACAATCTCATTCAATTCCTCTTTCAGCGGGCAGATATTTTCACACGCTGTCATGACTGCTTTCTCGTCCAGCTCCAGCGCGCCGGAGAGAACAGATGTATTCAGATCATTTCCAATCCAGATACCATACATGCCCGGCTCCAGAATCCAGGATGCGCTTTCCTCCTCATAGGAAGTCAGCTGATACAGCGGGAAGGTGATGGTCATGGTCTGGGATCCTTCGGAGCCAGCAGTTTTGTTTTTCCAAAGCCTGCCAGACGGCGGAACTCTTTCACCAGTCTGCCCTGCGGGCAGGAAGCGTAGATCTGTACAACTTCTTTTCCTGCATAAGTATCGCCGGTGTTGGTGACGGTAACAGTCACGCTTACTTTCGGATTCATCATACCGCGGCCGCTTACTTTGATGTCATCGGTTCTGATCTCGAAATCGGTGTAGGACATACCGTAACCGAAGGAGTAACGGACTGGTACTTCAAAGGTATCGAAGTAACGGTATCCAACGAAGATACCCTCTTCGTATTTTTCTTTCATGAGGTCGCCGCTCTTGTAGCTGTAAACCTCTGCACCCGGATAATCATAGTAATCTTTTGCCCAGGTATCTGTCATTTTTCCGGATGGGGTTACATCGCCGCTTACAACATCAGCAAATGCATTTCCGCCTTCCTGGCCTGCCTGTACGTACTGTAAAATAGAGCGGATATTGTCAAATTCTTCTACGAATGCCAGATCCATCAGGCCGCCGGTGTTGATAACAAGAACAACGTTTTTATAGCATCTGGAAACCTGTGCCAGAATAGCTTTCTCTTCTTTGGAGATGAAGTAGTCACCCTCCGTATCAAAACGGTCTTTGTTCTCTCCTGCGATACGTGCCAGAACGAAGAATGCGGTGTCTGCACCGTCGGCTGCTGCTTTCTCTTCATCGATTGGGTTTCCGGATGGCATAAAGAACGGGGTTGCAGAGTACGCATCAAAGAATTTTGTGTCGTCTCCGTTCAATTTTGTGAAAATCTCATTTTTCCAGTCCAGTCTTGCCTGTACGTAGAGTTTATCGTAATCCTCCAGCCATTCACTGCTTGTTACGTCGTAGCCTGCATTTTTCATGCCCTGGAAAATATTAACGCTGTCACGCTCATTGACATCGCCGGAACCGGTGCCTCCTTTGATGGTGCGGATCGCACCTGCTCCGTAAAGACCTACCTTGCTGCCCTTTGCCAGCGGCAGGAAATGATCTTTGTTTTCCAGAAGAACGAATCCCTCTGCTGCTGCCTCGCGGGCAAGTTTGCGGTGATCTGTTTCACGCTGGGTTACTTCCGGAGATGTAGTTCCGTTAAAGGTTCTTACCTTTGCTTTCATGTCTTTGTTCCTCCCAAACTTTGTTTCGTGCTAATGTCTCCATTATCTTCCCTTTTTCGTGTAACTTCTAGTTCCTTTCTTGTCCTTTCTCTGGTTGATATTGATATTTCGCCCAATTTCTGGTACAATATTCTTATCTTTTTTGATTATAATTGACGTATATTTCTATCACATCCTGGAGGTACTTATGGAATCCTGCTTTTACGAAACAATACACGAAACCGATCTGCTGCACGTCCGTTTTGAGCTGCAGGATGCGCCCGCTTTTGTTTTTCCGGCGCACTGGCACGAATATGTGGAAATTCTCTATCTGATCAGGGGACAGTTTTCCGCGATTGTCCAGGCAACGGAGTATCGGTTAAACGAGGGCGATCTGATTATCATCAACTCCGGCGACCTCCATATGACGCGCTCCAACACCTGTACATATCTTCTGCTGCAGATTTCCGCAAGCCAGATGCGCCAATATCTGCCGGACTTTGATACGATGCGTTTCGACACGATCATTCCCTACTCGGAACAGCCGGCTCCGCTCCGCGCACTGCTCTCGGAGATGAACGAGATCCGGCAGAATCCTTCCGATTCATACCAGCTTCTCTTTACCTCACGACTGTACGAATTTCTGTACCATCTCTGCCGGTCGTATTCCCACCAGATCCCTTCGGCATCCCTCACGGGTTCACAGCGCGATCTGCAGCGCGTGACACACGTTATGAACTGGGTGAAAGTGCATTACCCGGAACCGTTAAGCCTCGAAACAGCCGCGGATTCCCTGGCGCTCTCGAAGGAGTATTTCTGCCGGCTCTTTAAAAAGTATACCGGACAGACCTTTCTCGAATATCTGAACGATGTGCGCACGATGCACCTGTACGAAGATTTACAGAATTCCGACGAAACGATCACGGTACTGATGGAGAAAAACGGGCTGTCGAATTACAAAATTTTTATGCGGACCTTCAAAAAGCTGTATGGCTCTACACCTCAGAAAATGCGCTCGAACCGGATACGGCACGTATAAATTCTTTTGAAACTTACTGTTCTTATACACACTGAAAAGGCTGTGGAACATGATTGCTCATGTCCACAGCCTCTTTTTGATTTCGTTATTAAATTGTTTCGTAGAAAGTCTTTTATTTCGCGTAATCCGTTACACGGCTCTCGCGGATAACATTGACCTTGATCTGTCCCGGGTATTCCAGTTCAGCTTCGATCTGTTTCGAGATATCCCTTGCGAGCAGTACCATTTCAGAATCGGATACCTGCTCAGGAACAACCATGATGCGGACTTCTCTACCAGCCTGAATAGCAAAAGATTTTTCGACACCCTTGAACGAATTCGTGATGTCTTCCAACTGTTTTAATCTGTTGGTATATGTTTCGAGTGTTTCTCTTCTTGCACCCGGTCTTGCTGCGGAAATTGCATCCGCTGCCTGAACGATACATGCAATCAGAGACTGGGGCTCTACATCCCCGTGATGTGATTCTACTGTGTTGATCACAATCTGAGATTCTTTGTACTTTTTGCAGAGATCTGCACCGATCTGAATGTGAGATCCTTCTACCTCATGGTCGATGGATTTACCGATATCATGAAGCAGTCCGGCACGTTTTGCCATGCGGACATCGCATCCTACCTCTCCTGCGAGGAGACCGGAAAGCTGTGCTACCTCGATCGAATGCTTTAATGCATTCTGTCCGTAGCTGGAACGGAATTTCATTCTTCCAAGGAGACGGATCAGCTCCGGATGAAGTCCGTGTACACCGACTTCCAGTGCGGCTGCCTCGCCTTCCTCGCGAATATTCTGTTCTACTTCTTTGCGGGCCTTTTCTACCATCTCTTCGATGCGGGCCGGATGGATTCTTCCGTCTACGATCAGTTTTTCCAGAGCAATTCTTGCCACCTCACGGCGAATCGGATCGAATGAGGAAAGAACGACTGCTTCCGGTGTATCGTCGATGATCAGGTCAACGCCTGTCATGGTTTCGAGTGTACGGATGTTTCGTCCTTCACGGCCGATGATGCGGCCTTTCATTTCATCGCTCGGAAGCTGTACCACGGAGATGGTACTCTCGGATACGTGATCGACAGCACATTTCTGAATAGCTGTTACCACATACTCTTTTGCCTTACGGCCTGCTTCCTCTTTTGCTCTGCTCTCCAGCTCTTTGTAGAGCTTTGCTGTGTCGATTTTTACTTCGTCTTCCACAGATTTTAACAGATACTCTTTTGCTTCCTCGGAGGTAAAACCGGAAATTCTTTCCAGTTCCTGTACTCCTTTTTCGTGTAGACCGTCTACTTCCTTTTCTTTCTTTCTGACGCTTGCCTCTTTTGCTGCAATTTCGTTTTCACGACGCTCCAATACGTCCGCTTTTTTATCTACAGATTCTTCTTTCGATAAAACGCGCTTCTCATATTTCTGCAGTTCCGCTCTGCGCTCTCGGGTCTCTTTTTCTACTTCATTCTTCGTACGAAGAGACTCCTCCTTCGCCTCCAGCAGGGCTTCCCGTTTCTTAGTTTCGGCAGTTTTCAGTGCTTCATCTATGATGTTTCTCGCCTTTTCTTCCGCTGTGCCAATTTTCTCAGCATCCTGCTTGATTTTATTGTCCACAGCAATTTTCCTGGTAACAGGAACCGCAATAAGCAGCGTGACTACTACAGCAATGAATACCAGCAGAATTGTAATACCTGTACCCATTACCGGAGCACCTCCTTATTTAGTTTTCATTGCACATTTACAACACTACAATTTTATACTGTTTTCACAAATTTGTCAATGTTTTAAAAATATTCATGTAATTTATTGCACATAATTTCGCGGCATGTGGCGGAATCGCCGGGAATATTCAGGATTCTTCGTCAGCGGAATCTTGGTATTCTTCCAGTGCCCGACGGATTTCGGAACTGCCGAATCCCTTCCGCGTCAGAAAACCGGCGGCACGGCGGTACTCTTTTTCATCCAGCCGGTGCGGCGTGCCGAGCTTTGCGAAGGCGGCACTTTTTGCAAGTTCATACTCATCGCGGGCATCCTCCTGCTCTTCCAGGACGGATTCCACCAGTTCCCGGTCCACGCCTTTCTGTGCCAGCGCATAGAGGACTGCCTTTTTCCCTTTTTTCGCACCGCTGCCCGCAAGATACTGCTCCACGTATGCGCGGTCGTCGATATAGTGAAAGCTCTCCACGTACGAGACAGCCTCTTCAATGGCTCTCTCGGGATAGCCGTCTTTTCGTAACTTATCTTCCAGCTCTTTTTTCGTCCGCATCTGTCTGAGCAGCAGATACATCGCGCGGTGTTTGGCCCTTTTAGTCAGCACTTCCCCTGCCAGCTTTTCGTAAACCTCATCGGGAAGCTCCTCCTGCTCTTTGATGCGGGAAGCGCGGATTTCCCCGTTATAAAGAACCAGATCCTCTCCGTCATCGAAGAGGATCCGTGATTTCTTTTTATTCAGAGGACGAATCTCTGTCACAAACATTTATTCGTCGTCTCCTTCGGTTTCCGGAACTGCTGCTGTTTCTTCTGTGCCTTCCGGTGCTTCTTCCTTGATCAGGCCGTAAGCCACGCGCACTTTGTGCTCGATCTCATCCATGATTTCCGGATGCTCGCGCAGGTATGCTTTCGCATTTTCGCGTCCCTGGCCGATCTTGTCGCCGCCGTATGCGAACCATGCGCCGCTCTTCTGTACGATGCCGACGGAAGCTGCCAGATCCAGAACGTCTCCTTCTTTGGAGATTCCTTTTCCGAACATGATATCAAATTCTGCCTCGCGGAACGGCGGAGCTACTTTGTTTTTCACGACTTTGATTCTGGTACGGTTTCCAACCATCTCTCCGCCCTGCTTTAAGGCTTCGATTCTTCTGACATCGAGACGGATGGAAGAATAGAATTTCAGTGCACGGCCGCCGGTTGTGGTCTCCGGATTTCCGAACATGACACCGACTTTTTCACGCAGCTGGTTGATAAAGATAACAATACAATTGGATTTGCTGATCGCTGCAGTCAGTTTCCGGAGTGCCTGAGACATCAGACGCGCCTGCAGTCCGACGTGGGAATCTCCCATGTCGCCGTCGATCTCGGCTTTTGGAACGAGGGCTGCAACAGAGTCCACGATGATGATGTCTACCGCACCGGAACGAACCATCGTCTCGGTGATCTCAAGTGCCTGCTCGCCGTTGTCCGGCTGTGAGATGTAGAGGTTTTCAATATCAACACCGATGTTTTTGGCATAGGCCGGATCGAGCGCATGCTCTGCATCGATGAAGCCGGCAATTCCGCCGCGTTTCTGTACTTCGGCTACCATGTGGAGCGCTACGGTTGTTTTACCGGAAGACTCCGGTCCATATACCTCGATAATTCTTCCCTTCGGCACACCGCCAAGACCGAGTGCGATATCCAGGCTTAAAGAGCCGGTCGGGATGGTTTCCACGTTCATGTTTGCTGCGGAATCTCCGAGCTTCATGACAGCTCCTTTTCCGTACTGTTTTTCAATCTGTCCAAGTGCGGCATCGAGTGCACGCAGTTTATCTTCGTTATTATTTCCCATACTGAATATTCTCCTTACCATGCGAACGTCCGTTCGCTTCTGTATACATACTATTACAAATCTGCTTTGTTGTCAACTGTTTTTCTTGTGTCTTTTTTCAGCCCCCAAATCCTCTGCACCGGAGCTGCTTCGAATATATCCTTATGCACAAGTGTAGCATATTCCACTCTCCTGCCGCAACCCAAAAATACTGCAAAAAAATCCCGAAACGGCTTTTCTTTCCTCTTCTGCCATTTCGGGATTTTTTTCTTATTTTTCAGAATGCAGACCAGCTTATCCGATCAGCCAGTTGTACATTTCCTCGTACTGTTTTGCGGAATTCGCCCAGGAGAAATCCTGTGCCATTGCGCGGTCGATCATCTTGTTCCACTCGCGTTTTTTGTCGTAATAGATGCGCTCTGCGTACCGCACGGTACCCATCATCTCATGCGCATTGTAGTTTGTGAAGCTGAATCCAGTTCCTGTTCCCTCGTACTCATTGTACGGCTCTACGGTGTCTTTGAGGCCGCCGGTCTCGCGGACGATCGGAAGGGTTCCGTAGCGGAGGCTCATGAGCTGGGAGAGTCCGCATGGCTCAAACAGGGACGGCATCAAGAAGGCATCGCAGGATGCATAGATCTTGTGTGACATTGCATCGGAATAGTAGATGTTTGCCGAAACCTTCTTGTCGTATTTCCATGCGAAGTGGCGGAACATGTTCTCGTAGCGCTCCTCGCCGGTTCCAAGGATCACAAACTGTACGGCATCCTGGCACATCTCATCCATCATATAGCTGATGAGGTCGAAGCCCTTCTGATCGGTCAGACGGGATACGATACCGATCATCATCGTCTTCGGATTGACCTCGAGTCCTAACTCCTCCTGCAGTGCCAGTTTATTTTTCACTTTCTCTTTACGGAAGTTCTTTACATTGAAATTCTTTGCAATCTGAGCGTCTGTCTCCGGGTTCCACTCATTGTAGTCGAGTCCGTTTACAATACCGCGCAGATCGTTTGCTCTTGCACACATCAGACCGTCGAGTCCTTCGCCATAGAACGGGGTCTGAATCTCCTGCGCGTATGTATTGCTGACGGTGGTGATCGCATCTGCGTAAACCAGACCGCCCTTCAAGTAGCTGGCATCGTGTTTGAACTCCAGCTTATCCGGTGTGAAGTAGTAGTCGGAAAGGCCGGTAATGCTCTGAATCGTCTTGCGGTCCCAGATGCCCTGGAATTTCAGGTTGTGGATCGTCATGACGGTTTTGATTCCCCGATAGAATTCATCTGCCTGGAAACGCTCGTGCAGGTAAACCGGAACGAGACCGGTCTGCCAGTCGTGGCAGTGGATGAGGTCCGGGCGGAAGCCGATGGTCGGTAAAATGGAAAGCGCTGCTTTACTGAAGTAAGCAAATTTTTCCAGATCCCACGGCATGCCCGCATATGGAGTGCTTCCTCCGAAATGCTCCTCGTTGTCGATAAAGTAGAATTTGATGCCTTCATATTCCATCTCGAAAATGCCGACATACTGCTGTCTCCAGTTCAGATCCATGTAGAAGTTTGTCACATACTGCATCTGATTTTTAAACTGTTCTTTGATTCCTGCGTATTTTGGAATCACCACGCGCACATCAAAATACTCTTTCGGGAAGTATTTCGGCAGAGAACCTACTACATCCGCCAGACCGCCTGTTTTGATGAACGGTACACACTCTGAAGCCACGAACAAAATATTTTTCATGAAAAGAATCCTCCTGTAATTTCATGCTGATTATCGCATCTTTGTTTTTCTGTAATTCCTTCCTTTTTGTCACGATCCTATGAAACGCGAAAGGATAATCAACGTCCTGTCTGTATTATACCGTACTTTGTCCAGAAAAAAAAGTCTAAACTTCTGTAATTTCTCCGTTTGTTCGGATTTTTTTGTTACTTTTTACTGATTTTTCAGTTCAAGACGTATTTTATCTGCAATTAATGCAATAAATTCAGAATTTGTCGGTTTACCCTTGCGGTTGTTCACGGTATAGCCGAACAGCTCGTCGATTGTATCCATTTTGCCGCGGCTCCAGGCCACTTCAATCGCATGGCGGATGGCACGCTCGACACGACTTGACGTTGTCTGGTGGCGTTTCGCGATGGTCGGATAGAGAATCTTGGTAATGGAATTGAGCATTTCCGTGTCCTCTACGGAAAGCAGAATCGCATCGCGCAGGTACTGGTATCCTTTGATATGGGCAGGAACGCCGATCTCGTGGATCATATTTGTCACATCGATTTCCAGACTGTTTTCCGGCGGACAGATCGGCTCTTTTCCGGGGTTTGTAAAATTTCTTGGATGGTATCTTCTTACTGATGTCATTCCTTTTGTTGCTTTGATCCGGTTCAGAAGAGTTTCGTTGTCGAACGGTTTTAAGACGTAATAGTAAGCGCCGAGCCGGAACGCATCTTCGGTGATCCTCTCCTCTCCTACGGCGGAGACAACGATAAAGGCAGGTCTTTTTTTCAGATTTTTATCCTCATTGACTTTCTCCATTACAGTCAGACCATCCATCTTCGGCATGAAAATGTCAAGCAGTACGACGTCCGGTTCTTTGTCGCGGATGATACTGTAGATATCATTTCCGTTTCCGGTCTGCCCGATCAGTTCAAGCGTGTCATCCTGTTTTATGACGTTCCCAAGCATTTCCTGCATGCGTTCGTTATCATCCGCGATGGCAATGTTGATCTTTTCCATAAAGCTCTCCTTTGCAAAAACTCATAGTCTTTCCGGAATTTCACTGCATCCGTTTTCTTCTGAACTTTTTCCAATCACACAGACATTATAATTTTATTTTTTCGCATTTTCAATATATTTCCCGTAATTTTTTGAAAATTCGATCGACATTTTCCGTAAAAATTCGGAAGTTTGTAACAATTTCAACCAAATTAACGCATATTTTTTCAGTTCCGTTCAAGCATGTTTTCCGCAAAGACACCGTAGCCTTTTTCTGGATGGTTTACGAAAACATGGGTAATGGCGCCGATCAGCCTTCCGTTCTGGAGCACCGGCGAGCCGGAATTTCCCTGTACGATGCCGCCGGTTTTCTGTAGCAGCCGTTGATCGGTAATTTCGAGCACAAAATTTTTGTTCGTATTCTCGCTTCCAAGATCGATTTCTGTAATCTCCGCCTCATACTCTTCTACCGTATTGTCCACGCACATCCGCACGGTGGCCGGGCCCGTCTCGATCTCCTGCCGATAGGCAATTTCCGTCACGGTAAGCGGCAGTGCACTGCTTTTTTCCCTGTCCAGAACGCCGTGGATACCGTAGATGGTATTCTCCGCCACTGACCCGATACGGTTCTTTTCTTCGTAATGGATCACGCCCTGCAGTTCACCCGGTACACCCGCTTTTCCCGGGATCACAGACAGAATCTGTGTCAGATACAGTTCTCCGCCGTTCAATTGGAGCATTTTTCCGGTATCGATATCACTGATTCCATGGCCGAGCGCTGCAAAGGTTCCGTCCGGTTCCACGAAAGTCAGTGTTCCGATTCCCTGCATATTGTCGCGGACCCAGGCCCCGAGGCGGCAGGTGCCGTCCTGGCTTTTCTGCGGTGTCACCTGCACTTCGATCGTTTCCCCGTCCCGAAGCAGGGAAAGATACACCGGGGAACCGTTTGATACTTTTACTGCATCAATCAGATCCTGCTTGCTGCGGATGCTCTGTCCGTTTACTTTTGTGATATAGTCGCCTTCCCGAAGAATATTTTCTGACGGACGGCTGACGGTTCCGTCGGACGAACGGATTTCGGCTGTACGGATCACCATCACACCGTCGGTCTCCATATAGATACCGACCGGCGCTCCGCAGACGGCAACTTTCGGCCGTTCTTCCTGGATCACACGGATCTTTTTCAGCGGGATCCCGGCGGCGGAACATTCTACAACCGTTTCTCCCGTTTCTCCGAATTCGGTTTTTTCTGCTTCCTTCGTATCTTCCGAAATCGTCAGAAGCGGATGTTTCGTGAGCGGCTGAAACGGGCTTTCGCTGTTCTCATCCACATACATCGTATCCGGCAGGGATTCGCGCATGGCATCGTAGCCAAGAAGAACAGCGAGGATCAGAAACAGCGCCGCCAGCGCAAGCAGGACTCTTCGGTATTTTTGTTTTCTCGTCATTTGCATTCCCATCCTTTCCGCCGCAGGGCAGAACTGCGGCATTTCTTTTGTTTTCGCGGCGGTCGTCAAGTTCTCGTGCAGGCACGGACTTTGACTCGCCGCCCGCGAAAAAGAGGGAAACCACGCTTTGTTTCGTGATTTCCCTCTTAGTATGCGGACTTCTCTTTATTTGAGTCTTGCAGATTTTTGTACCTGTGCCAATTCCTTCATCTCGCTGGCATTTGCCAGAACAGAATCCGTAATTTTCGCGCCGCCGAGCATTCTTGCCAGTTCTCTGACAGAATCTTCCTCGGATAATGGATGGATCGATGTGACGGTCTCGTTTTCTTCGACGTTTTTTTCGATTTCAAAATGAGAATCTGCCATCGCCGCGATCTGCGGCAGATGGGTGATGCAGATGACCTGATGGCGCTGCCCGATCTGTGCCATTTTTTCGGAAACCTTCTGCGCCGTCCTTCCGCTGATTCCGGTGTCGATTTCATCGAAAATCAGGGTTTCTGTCTCGTCGCGGTCGGCAAGAATCGTCTTGATTGCAAGCATGATTCGCGACAGTTCACCGCCGGAAACAACTTTCGCCAGCGGACGGATCGCTTCGCCCGGGTTTGTGGAGATTAAGAACTCCACAGCATCGGTTCCGTTTTCGGTGTAGCTTTTTGTCTTTTCAAATGAAATTTCAAATGCGACATGCAGGAAATTCAGGTCGCGCAGACCTCGATAATCTGTGTTTCGAGCCGTTTTGCATAGTTTCTGCGGATTTTGGACAGATTATGTGCGGCCGCATCCAGTTTCTGCTCCGTTTTCTGTAACTGCTCCTGCAGTGCGGCACGGCAGCTCTCAAAATTTTCCAGTTTTTCCAGTTTTTTCTGCTGTTCTTCGCGGTATGCGGTGATCTCTTCCATCGTCTTTCCATACTTTGCTTTCAGGCGGTTGATCTCATCGAGCCGCTTTTCCGTCTCGTAATACTCTTCTTCAGAAAAGGTCAGTTCGGAAAGATATGCGGAAATTTCGCGGTTGAAATCATTCAGCAGTCCGTCAATATCGGAAAGGGTCTGCGACGGACCGGAAAGTGCATCGTCGTACACCGCGGCCTGCTGCAGCTCCCGGATTGCGCGGCCGACCTGCTCCCCGGCGCTGTTCTCTGCACCGTAGCCGGTGATCGCATATACCGTCTGCAGAGATTCCGCGATCTTTTTCGCATGGCCCATTTTCCGGTACGCAGTTTCCAACGCTTCGTCCTCGCCCTCTTTTAGCTCTGCCTGATCAATCTCGTTGATTTCAAACGTAAGAAATGCTGCCTCCCGCTTTCTTGCCTCCTCGTCGAGTTCGTACGCCGAGAGCTCCTTTCGGACATTCTTCCACTCCTGGTACAGCGCCCGGACCTCTCCTTTTGCCGTGGCCGCCTCGGTTCCCGCAAACGCGTCAAGAATCGCGATCTGCCGGTCCGGATAGAGCAGCGACTGGTGCTCATGCTGGCCGTGGATGTCGAGCAGCAGGGACGCAAGAGCTTTTACCTGCGAGATATTGCATGCCTCGCCATTGATGCGGCAGACGCTGCGGGATCCGGTGATCTTTCTGGAAATAATCACCTGTCCCTCCTCCGCCTCGAGATCCATCTCTTTTAACAGCTCCAGCACATGCGGATTTTCGGTTTCAAAGACCAGTTCCACCAGCGCGCTTGTCTCTCCCGTCCGGATCATCTCGCGGGATATCTTCTTTCCAAGCGCCGCGTTGATCGAACCGATCAGGATGGATTTTCCGGCTCCGGTTTCTCCGGTCAGTATATTCAGGCCCGGACCGAACTCCACTTCCGCTTCGTCGATCAGGGCCAGATTTTTTACGTGTAAGTTTGTGAGCATTCTTTTCCTCCGGTGTCACACCTGCTGTCATCTTTTTGTCTCTTTTTGCAGAGACGTGCGTTCTTTAGAACTCTTCGCCCGTCTCCTCCATGCCGTCCACCATTTTTTTCAGTCGTTCTGCTGCCACAAGCGCCGCATCATCGTCTCTTGCCACGCAGAGAATCGTATCGTCTCCGCCGATGCAGCCGACAATTTCATTCCAGTTCATCTCATCGAAAGCCGCTGCCGCCGCCATCGCCATTCCAGACACGGTTTTGATGACCAGAATATTTTTGGCAAGATCAACAGAAATAAACGCGTCTTTTAACACGCGCGCATAGCGGCTCCCAACCTCGGACGGTGCGTTCTGCAGAACCGCATAGCGGCTTCCGCCGTTCTCTTTTGGTACTTTTGTGAGCTTCAGCTGGCGGATATCCCTCGAAATCGTCGCCTGCGTTACGGCAAAGCCGCTCTCCTCCAGCTTCTTTGCCAGCTCCTCCTGTGTTTCAATATCATATTGGTTAATTAATTTGATAATCTGTGCATGTCTCGCGATTTTCATTTCAAGCATCCTTCCCCAGTAACTATATCTTAAATGTTTGCCATTTTCTTTCTTAATGTCTCCAGAAAACTGATGTTGCTGATTTTCACAATCAGAGTATCCCGTCTGGCCTTTTTGATCACGATCCGGTCGCCGGTTTTCATCGGAACGCGGGTGTCGCCGTCAAAATATGCCATGCCCTGTTCAATGCCGCCGTCTCTCGAAGGCCCGAGCTCCACCTCGATCACATCCTCTGCCGGAAAGACAATGCTTCTCGTATTCAGGGTGTGCGGGGCAAGCGGTGTCATCAGCATCAGGCTGGCTGACGGTGAGATGATCGGGCCGCCCGCGGAGAGGCTGTAGCCGGTCGAACCGGTCGGCGTTGCGATGATGATGCCATCGGCGCTGTAGGAATTTAAAAACTCCCCGTTGACGTAATTGTCGAACCGGACGACACGCAGGTTTCCCTCACGGGTGATCGTAATGTCGTTGAGTGCCGCGTCCTCCGCAATCAGCTTTCCGTCTCGGTAAATCGATCCGCAGAGCATCATGCGGTGCTCAATCGTATACTCATCCGCCATCAAATGATCCAGCGCCAGATAAAGCGTGTCACGGTCGATTTCCGCAAGATAGCCGAGCGTTCCCAGATTGATGCCGAGCAGTGGAATCTGTAAATCCACCACGTCGCCTGCTGCCTGCAGAAGCGTGCCGTCACCACCGAGCACCAGAATGCCGTCGATATCTGACGGAACCTTCGCCGGATCCGTATAATGGTATTTTTCCCCTTTTTCGCTGTTATCGCAGAGAAGACACGTTTTTCCGCGCTCCTCCAGATATTGCCTGATCTGGTCTGTCACGGTAAGGTCCGGGTCTTTTGCTCTGTTTGTGATCAGGTAAAATCGCTCCATATCATGCTCCTTAACCCTTTTATTTATCCAGTGTATCGTGTGCGCTCTTTACAACGGCGTCTACATCGACATTGGTCTCTTCCTCTGTCACGCCGTCCGGCAGCCGGACAAGGTGAACGAGATACTCGATATTTCCCTCCGGTCCTTTGATCGGAGAAAATTCCAGATGGCGCACGCCGAAGGAAATGCTTTTCGCATAGGAAATGACCATCTCAATGACTTCTTTGTGTACAGCCGGATCACGGACAACACCTTTTTTGCCGACTTTTTCGCGTCCTGCCTCAAACTGCGGCTTGATCAGAGCTGCAATTTCGCCGTTCTCTTCCATCAGATTTCGAACCGGAAGCAGCACCTTGGTCAGGGAGATAAACGATACGTCGATCGATACGAAGGACGGTCTCTCCTCGATATCCTCCGTCACGACGTAACGGATGTTCGTGCGCTCCATGCAGACAACGCGCGGATCGTTCCGCAGCTTCCAGTCGAGCTGGCCGTGGCCGACATCCACGGAATATACCTTGACGGCGCCGTTCTGCAGCATACAGTCGGTAAAGCCGCCGGTGGATGCTCCGACATCCATGCAGACCTTTCCATCCAGGGTAAGGTTAAAGTTTTTCATTGCTTTCTCTAATTTTAAGCCGCCGCGGCTCACATACGGCAGTGGTTTTCCTTTTAAGACAATCTCCACTTCTTCCGGGAACATGGAACCGGCTTTATCCTCCCGCTCATTGTCCACCAGAACTTCTCCTGCCATAATCATGGCTTTCGCTTTTTCCCGCGATGTGGCAAGGCCCCGTTCTACCAGTAATACATCTAATCGTTTTTTCATCTTTCTTCCTGCCCCTGTTTTCTGTAGTATTCCTCAATTCTGCCGCAGATATCTTCCGGCGTAAAGCCGACCTGTTTCATCTGGTATGATACACTTCCGTGCGGAATAAAGCGGTCCGGCAGTGCAATGATCTCCACGCCGAACGGAAGGTCTTCTTCCTCGGCAAAAGCAAGGACGCGCTCTCCAAAGCCGCCGTCTTTTACATTTTCCTCGAGTGTTACGACAAGCTCATACGTATCGGCAAAGCTTCGAAGAAGTTCTTCATCGATTGGTTTGACGAACCGCGCATTCACAAGCGCCGCATCCATATCCATCCGCTCTTTTAACTGTTTCTGCACTTCTTCTGCCATTTTTACCATACTGCCGACGGCAAGAAGTGCAACACGGCTTCCCTCATGGATCACTTCTGATTTTCCGAGGCAGATGGGCGCACGGAACTCTTTTAATCCCGTATACGCTTCCCCTCTCGGGTAGCGCACCGCGATCGGGCCGTCGTAATCGACCGCAAATTTGATCATATCCGAAAGCTCCCAGAGGTTCTTCGGTGCAAGAATTGTCATATTCGGCATCGAACCCAGATAGGAAAGGTCGAAAATGCCGTGGTGTGTCTCCCCGTCGTAGCCCACAAGACCGGCGCGGTCAATCGCAAAGACGACATGGAGATTCTGCATACAGACGTCATGCATGATCTGATCGTACGCCCGCTGCAGGAATGAAGAATAAATCGCAACGACAGGCGTAATGCCGCCGAGTGACAGTGCCGCTGCAAATGTCACCGCGTGCTCTTCTGCGATTCCCACATCGAAACAGCGGTCCGGGAACATGTTGTAGAAGCGTTTCAGTCCGACACCGGTCATCATCGCCGCCGTGACTGCCGCAACATCCTTTCTTCGATCTCCCATTTTCCGCATGACTGTGGAAAAGACATCCGTGTACGTCGGATTGGATTTTCCAACCGGCAATCCTGTTTTCACATCGAACGGACCCGCACCGTGGAATCTTGCCGGGTGGCGCATCGCCGGCTCATAGCCGCGGCCCTTCTGTGTCAGGACATGCACCAGAATCGGTCCTTCAAACCGTTTTGCTTCCTGGAAGGTCTTGATCAGCTGCGGAATGTTGTGGCCGTCCACAGGACCTAAATACGTAAGTCCCATATCCTCAAACAGCATGCCCGGAATGATGATCTGTTTGATGCTGCTTTTCGTCTTCCGCATCGCATCCACCATGCCAGGTCCGATGCCCGGAATGCGGTTCAATGCCTTTGTGACGTCCATCTTGAAATCCGTGTACGCCGATGCCGTCCGAAGGCCGGACAGGTACGATGACATACCGCCGACATTCTCGGTGATCGACATTTCGTTGTCATTTAAAACGATAATAAAATTCGATTTCAGGCTGGCCGCATTGTTCAGCGCCTCGTACGCCATGCCGCCGGTCAGCGCACCATCTCCGATGATCGAAACAACGGAATAATTTTCTTTTTTCAGTTCCCGTGCACGCACATAGCCGACGCCTGCGGAAATCGAGGTCGAGCTGTGGCCGGTGTCGAATACATCGCAGTCACTCTCGCTCCGCTTCGGGAATCCGCTGATGCCGCCTTCCCGGCGCAGCGTTTCAAACCCGTCTTTCCGCCCGGTCAGAATCTTGTGCGTGTAGGACTGGTGTCCCACATCCCAGATCAGCTTGTCTTTTGGAAGATCGAAGACGCGGTGCATCGCAATCGTCAGTTCCACGACACCAAGATTGGACGCCAGATGGCCGCCGGTTTTACTCAAAGACTCGATAATAAATTCCCGGATTTCCTCTGCAAGCGCCGGAAGCTGGTCCGCCGGAATCTTCTTAATATCGTTTGGTTTCTGTATTTTTTCTAACATGAAATCATCCCTTACTTTTTTCTGGAAGTCAGAGATTCAAACAGCTCTTCCAGAAATATTTTATCTCCCGGACAGGACAGATTTTTCAGTTCGTCTACGGCCTCTTTCGTAAGCCGTTTTACCTCCTGCTCCGCCCCGTCTGTGCCAAACATCGTCACATACGTTGTTTTTTCATTCTTTTCATCACTGAAAACCGGCTTTCCAAGCTCCTCCATCGTGGATGTGACATCCAGGATGTCGTCCCGGATCTGGAACGCGATTCCGACTTTGGAGGCAATCCGGCAGAGCGCGTCAAGATCATCGTCGTTTGCTCCTGCAAGTGCCGCACCTGCCATCATGGCAGCCTCTAAAAGCGCCGAAGTCTTGTTCTCGTAAATGTAGTCCAGCATCTCACGGTCGATGGCGAAATGGCCGGCTTTTTCATTCATCACGTCAACACTCTGACCGCCCAACATGCCGGAAATTCCGGTTTTCTGACAGAGAATACCAAAAGCCCGCACTACGCGGTCGGTGTGCTCCTCCAGTGGAAAGGCTTTCCAGGCTGTCTCGTATGCATAGTTTAAAAGGGCGTCTCCTGCCAGCACGCCGACGGCCTCCCCGAAGACGACATGGGTCGTTTTTCTGCCGCGGCGGTAATCATCGTTGTCGATCGCAGGGAGATCATCGTGGATCAGGGAATGGGTGTGAATCATCTCCATGGCTGCCATAAATGGTTTTACAGCCTCCCCGGTTCCGCCGAACAGACGGAAACTCTCCTGCAAAAGCAGCGGACGAAGCCTCTTTCCGCCCGCTGTCATACTGTAATTCATGGCTTTTGCCAGTTCCTTTGCAAAGCCTTCCTCTTTCGGCAGGTAAGCGGCAATGATACTTTCCGCTTCCCGCGTTTTTTCTTCGAGTACCGCTTTAAAATTCTCTGAATGTTCCATCCTCATTCATCTGGAGCATTTTTTTCTCGACGCGGTCAATTTTCTGACTGCATTCGTTCAAAAGCTCCATTCCCTCCTTGTATAAACGAAAGGAGTCTTCCAGGCTGACATCGCTGCTCTCCAGCGTTTCGAGCATCTGATCCAGTTTTCCAAATGCTGCTTCCAGTGTCTCACCGGAAGGGGTTCCTTCTTCTTTTCTCTCTTCTGCTTCCATATTTCCCATGTTTTCTCGATTCTCTGCTTTTTCACGATTGTTCCATCCAGGATACGGCCGATGTCTTCTCTGCGCGCGCTGTGATCTTTCCGTCTGATACACAGATTTCGAGCAGATCACCTTCTTTGACATCCTGCACCGAAGTGATGGCTTTTCCTTCTTTTTCCACGTAGGAATAGCCCTGGTTCAGCTTGTCCAGCGGGGACAGACCCTTCATCGCCTGAATGTAAAGGGCAAGGCGGTGGCGCGCTTCTTTGAGCTTTTCTTCCATCGCATCTGTATACCGACGCTCCAGCTCGGCGTGGCGTGCTCTCTGGTCACGGATCTTATTTTCCGGTCCGAGATACTTCCACTTTGTCTCGTACTGCAGAAGGCGGCTTCTCGCTCTCTGCGTCTGGTTTGCCATCGCATGGTTCATGCGGCTTTTATAATTTTCCAGTGTGTTGAGTACCGCGCGGACATCAGCGACCGCCAGCTCCGCCGCTGCGGACGGGGTCGGGGCGCGCAGATCTGCCACGAAATCGATGATCGTTGTGTCGGTCTCATGGCCGACGGCGGAGATCACCGGGGTATGGCAGGAAAAAACGGCACGCGCTACTTTTTCCTCATTGAACGCCCAAAGATCCTCGATCGAACCACCTCCGCGGCCCACGATCAGCACATCCAGATTCAGTGCGTCCAGACGGCGGATGCCCTCCACGATGCTGTCCGCCGCTCCCTCTCCCTGCACCAGGGCCGGGTAGAGGATGATCTGGACAAAGGGATTCCGGCGGAGTGCAATGTTTTTGATATCCTGCACAGCAGCTCCCGTCGGTGCTGTGACAACACCGATTTTCTTTACATACGCAGGAATCGGCTGTTTGTACTCCGGGGCAAACATGCCCATCTCTTCCAGTTCTGCTTTTAGGGCCAGATACTTTTCGTATAAAAGGCCGGCGCCCTCTTTTGTGATCTCTTTTGCATAGATCTGATACTTTCCGTCCCGCTCATAGACGCTGATGCTGCCGCCGACAATCACATTATCGCCGTCCCGCATCGGGAAGGCAAGGCCGCGCCGCGAACCGGCGAACATGACACAGGAAATGGTTCCTTCCGCATCTTTTAAGGAAAAATAGATGTGGCCGGACGGATGGTATTTACAGTTGCTTACTTCTCCGCTGACGTAAATCCGGCGGAGCATATAGTCCTGGTCAAAGATGTTTTTGATGTATGAATTGACCTGGCCTACGGTGTAAACATTCTGATTTTTATTTCTCATCTTCTTCTCTTGCCAGTTTTCCAAGAATACCGTTGATAAAGGACGGAGACTGGTCTCTGCCGAAGCGTTTTGCCAGCTCAACGGCCTCGTTGATGGCTACACCGACCGGAACGTCCTCGTCGAATTTCATCTCGTAAACGGCAAGACGTAGGATCGCCAGGTCTACTTTTCCCATACGGGTCGTTTTCCAGCCCTCGGAAGTACGGTTCAGCATCTCGTCGATTTCCGGGATGTGCTCGGTCACATGATGGTATTTCTCTTCCATATAGGTCTGATCTTTTTCGCTTACGGTTACTTCTTCATCCTCGTCGTTGTCGTCAGAGTACGTAAAGTAAAGAGACATCTGCTGCGGCATCTCCTCTTTCTCCTGGAACTCTGCGGTATAGAGAAGTTTAAAAATATTTTCGCGAAGTTTGCTTCTGTTCATTGTCTGTTTTAATTCCTTCCTGTATAGTTAATTAACTATTTTTCTTCCATTTCATCTGGCTCTGAATAGTTAACAAGAACCGCGGGGTTGTAAGGGGTCGCCTTATTCCCTCGCGGTTCGTTGTTTTTTATTTCGTCTGTTCCATATTCACGCCTGCAATGGCTACATTGACATCGGAAACTTCCAGGCCTGTCATATTCTCGATCGCTGTTTTTACTTTTTCCTGTACGTTTTTGCAGGTTGCCGGAATCTCGTATCCATATTTGAGATTGAGGGCAAGATCCACGCAGACAACGCCGTCGAGTACATCAACTTTGACACCCTTGGAAAGATTTTTCATGCCAAGCTTGCTGACTAATTCGTTGGTAATATTTCCGGCCATGGAGGCTACCCCGTCCACTTCCGTTGCCGCAAGTCCTGCGATAATAGCTACCACCTCGTCTGCAATCTGCACGGTTCCGATTCCTTCGTCATCATATATCGTATAAGTGTTTCTTTTCTGAATTTTTGCCTCTGCCATCTTAAAGAACCTCCTCCTTGGCTGACTTTCCTTTATTATACCAAAAGTTTTCCGAAAATAAAAGTTTTTTTTATTCTTCTTCCTGTGCCGCGCACCACTCGCGTGCTGCCGGCGTGTTGGCAAGGCCGCCCTGGCCGGTTTCGCGCAGACTCGGATGCATCTGGTCGCCGACTTCCCGCATCGCATCGATCACCTGATCCGGCGGAATGCGGCTTATGATTCCCGCAAGTGCCATGTCCGCCGCAGAAAGTGCATTCACGGAACCGATCACATTCCGCTTGACGCACGGGACCTCGACAAGACCGCCGACCGGGTCACACACGAGACCGAGCAGGTTCTTTAATGCCATCGCTGCCGCATGCGTGATCTGGGACGGAGTGCCGCCGCCAAGTGCGGTCAGTGCGCCTGCCGCCATCGCGCTTGCTGTTCCGATTTCGGCCTGGCAGCCGCCGGAAGCGCCCGCAATGTAGGCCCGCGCCGCAACGACCTGGCCGATACCGGCTGCCGTGTAGAGCGCACGCACGATCTGCTCATCCGCTGTCCCCTTCTCTTTCTGGTAATTCACGAGCACAGCCGGAAGCACACCGCACGCTCCTGCGGTCGGTGCTGCAACGATCCGCTTCATGCAGGCGTTTGACTCACCCATCGCAAGTGCAGATGCCATAACTTTTCCGACAAACGGTCCGCAGAGCGTGTTCCCGCTCTCGACATACGCACGCATCGTCTTTCCGGCGCCGCCCACAAGACCGCTTCTCGACTGCAGCGAACCGTCGTAATTCCGTTCAGCGCCTTTCATGGCTTCCCACATGCCGCGCATCGTCTCAATGGACTCTTCGCGGCTTACATTTCTCTCATTCATATCGTCCAGAAGGATAACTTCATCAAACGGCAGGTCTTTTTCCTGGCACTCCCGGACAATTTCTTCCAGTGAATTATAAAACATCGTCCTCTTCTCCTTCCGTTACGTTGATGTATGTTACCTTTACAATGCCCTCACGATGCTCCAGCCATTCCAGCGACTCTTTGGGAAGCGGCTGATCCATCTCCACGACCATGACGGCCGATCCGCCTCTCTTGTCGCGGTAGAGGGACATATTCGCAATGTTGACTGACTTATGTGCCAGCATCGACGTAACCTCGGCTACGTGGCCCGGCTGGTCCAGATTGTGGACGATCAGGGTCGGAATCTCGCAGCTGCAGTTGACATCCAGCCCGTCGAGGCGGTTGATCATGATACGGCCGCCGCCAAGGGAGCACGCCTGCACCTCGAGCGTCCGGCCGCTCTTTCCCTTTACTTCCAGAACGACGCTGTTCGGATGGGCACTCGTCAGATTGGCGATGCCGAATGAATAGGAAAGACCCATCTTCCGGGCAATTTCAAAGCTGTCCGGAATCCGCTCGTCATCCGGCCGCATGCCGAGAAGACCCGCGACGAGACCGCGGTCCGTTCCATGACCCTTTCCCGTTGCGGCAAAGGAACCGTACATCAGTATTTTTGCTTCCACCGGCTGTTCCCCGAGAAGTTTCTGCGTCATCCATCCAATCCGCACTGCCCCCGCTGTGTGCGAACTCGACGGACCGACCATCACAGGGCCCAGAATATCGAATAAGTTCATTCCTTCTCCTTTTTAAGCGGCATCCCGCTCTTTTGTTCTTAGTTTTTGCTGAATTCGGTCAGCACAAGGTCTTTGTTTCGATCCTGTACCATGCCGACACTCCACGGATTGACAAAGAGAAGCAGCGGATTTCCCTTGAGGTCCATGACCTTCTTCATATCGGATGTACCCTGAATACGGTCCAGGTTGATCTCCTCTTTGTTTGCGATCCAGCGGATGTGCTCATACGGCAGGTTCTCCAGACGGATATCCACGTTGTACTCGTTCTCCAGACGGTATTTTAAAACGTCAAACTGCAGGACGCCGACAACGCCGACGATGATCTCCTCCATGCCGCCTTTGTACTCCTGGAAAATCTGGATCGCACCTTCCTGTGCAATCTGGGAAATTCCCTTGACGAACTGTTTTCTCTTCATCGTATCGAGCTGGCGCACTCTTGCAAAATGCTCCGGCGCGAAGGTCGGAATTCCCTCGTATGCGAATTTTTTGCCCGGCATACAGATCGTATCTCCGATAGAGAAGATGCCCGGGTCAAATACACCGATGATATCGCCGGCGTATGCTTCATCAACAATATGACGGTCACTCGCCATCATCTGCTGCGGCTGGGAAAGACGCATTTTCTTTCCTCCCTGCACATGGAAGACTTCCATTCCGGCGTCGAATTTGCCGGAGCAGATGCGCATGAATGCGATACGGTCACGGTGTGCTTTGTTCATGTTTGCCTGGATTTTAAAGACAAACGCAGAGAAATCCTCTTTGACCGGATCGATCACGCCGCAGTCTGCCGTACGCGGAAGCGGCGGCATCGTCATCGTGAGGAAGTGCTGCAGAAAAGTCTCCACACCAAAGTTGGTGAGCGCAGATCCGAAGAATACCGGGGAGAGCTCTCCCTTGCTGACAAGCTCCTGGTCAAACTCTGCACTTGCGCCGTCGAGCAGCTCGATCTCATCCATAAGCTGTTCTTTCTGGTCCTCATCGACCACATCGAGAAGATGCGGATCGTCGATATCAATTTCTTCCTCGATACCTTCCTTCGTTCCCTTCATTGTATCGGAGAAGGTAAGGACTTTCTTTTTGTCACGGTCGTAAACACCGCGGAATTTCTTTCCGGAACCGATCGGCCAGTTGATCGGGCAGGTTGCAATGCCGAGCTCTTTTTCGATCTCGTCGAGCAGCTCGAAGGTATCGTTCGCATCGCGGTCCATCTTGTTGATGAAGGTAAAGATCGGGATGTGGCGCATGACACAGACTTTAAACAGCTTTCTGGTCTGTGCCTCGACACCCTTTGAGGCATCGATCACCATAACGGCGGAATCGGCTGCCATCAGGGTACGGTACGTATCCTCCGAGAAGTCCTGGTGTCCCGGGGTATCCAGAATGTTGATGCAGTAGCCGTCGTAATTGAACTGCAGAACGGAAGAGGTAACGGAAATACCACGCTCTTTCTCGATCTCCATCCAGTCGGATACGGCATGGCGCGCAGTCGCTTTTCCTTTTACGGAACCGGCGAGATTGATCGCTCCTCCGTACAGCAGGAATTTCTCAGTCAGTGTGGTTTTACCGGCATCCGGGTGGGAAATGATGGCAAAGGTACGCCGTCTTTCAATTTCTTTTGTATAATCAGGCACAGTTTTATCTCCTTTGGAATATAAAATCTTATTTACTATGTTTTCCATGTTTATGCTTTTTAGACATACTAATTTATTCTATTATATGCCACCATTCCTGTCAATCGTTATCTTGACAGTTCATTCATAATCGAAGCATAAATCTTCTGACTCCGGTTTTCCCAGTTGCTGCAGATCTTTTTGGCCGCCTCCTCGGACGGAACCGTCACGACAATCTCAAAAATAGTCGTCTTCCGCTCTCTTGCCTGACAGCGGACCTCGTAGTCATCTCCCGCGGTCTTGTAGTAATCGGCCACAACGGACGCTTTTTTTCGCAGTTCATAGGAGTGTTCCTTCATATAGCGGTCGATTTCCTCCCGGATTTCCGGAGAGATCTCGTTTTCGAAGAAGGAAAGCGTCTTGCTGCCCTCCTCAGTCATGTGGTAGTACGAGGTGTTGCGCACCTTCTCGATCTCGATCAGCTTTGTATCCTGCAGCTCGCTTAACGCCTCCTGGAGATGAAAGTAGTTCGTGTACTCTTTTTCCAGGATAAATCCGAAATCTGTGTATTTGACAGCGGAAAATTCACATTCTGCAGCATGTAGAGAATAATCAGTTTGTATAACGTAAAGGATGATTCAATCACGGTGTGTTTCCTCCTTTTTCTTCGTCCAGAAGCTGTCCCTGATACGCATGTTCTTCTTTCATGCGATGATGCAGCTCATTTAAGACGGCGCGTTTTGCCTGGCTCCATGTTGGTGCAATCAGAAGATCCCCGGGGCCGTCTCCCGTCACACGGTGGATCACAAGATCGGGACGGAGGCGCCGCAGACAGTCGATGACAAGGGTAAGATACGCCTCCTGCTCCAGCACCTCAAATTTTCCGGCCGCGTAGTCCGCCGCAAGATCCGTGTTTTTCAGCACATGAAGCAGCTGAAGCTTGATGCCGGAAATGGAAAGTCCATTCAGGTAATCCATTGTTGCAAAGACTTCTTCCTGTCCCTCCCCCGGCAGACCGAGGATCGTGTGGACAATCACGGGAATCCCCCGCCTGTGCAGCTCGTTTACTGCCTGTTCAAAACAGGAAAGCGGATAGCCCCTTCGGATATACTGTGCCGTTTTTTCATGCATCGTCTGCAGTCCCAGCTCCAACCAGACCGGTTTGATCCGGTTCAGCTCTTCTAACAGAGAAAGAACCTCTTCCCCTAAGCAGTCCGGTCTCGTTCCGATCGAAAGGACCACGACCTCCTCGTCCGAAATTGCCTCCCGGAAAATTTTTTCCAGATATTCCACCGGCGCGTACGTGTTCGTATACGCCTGGAAATAGGCGATGAACTTATGCACCGGCCGCTTTTGCTGCAGGAGGGATTTCTGCTCCCGGATCTGTTCCGGGATGGATTTGTTTCTGTCCCCGGCAAAATCACCGGAGCCGCCCGCACTGCAGAAAATGCAGCCCCGGTCACCGCAGGTGCCGTCCCGGTTCGGACACGTCATCCCGCCGTCGAGCGAGAGCTTGTACACTTTTTCCCCGAACGTCTTTTTCAGATAGGCGTCCAGCGAATAATACGGCTTTCCAAGCCAGTCTGTCATGATTTCTTCCCCTTTTATTCGATGTCTTTTCCAATTTTTTTGAAGTTTTCCCGGATCTTCTGCTCATAGCCGTTCGTTCCAAGATGAAGGAAACGGCTTCCTAAGATCTCGTCCGGCAGATACTGCTGCTCGACGTAGTGATTCGGGTAATCATGTGCATACTGATAGCCTTGACCGTGGCCGAGTTTTGCAGAACCTTTGTAATGGGCGTCCTGCAGATGCGGCGGAACCGACGTCCGCACACTTCCGACCGTCTTCATCGCCGCAAAGACTGCCTCGCACGAAGAATTACTCTTCGGTGCACAGGCAACATACGTGGCTGCCTCCGCCAGAATAATCTGCGCCTCCGGCATGCCGACGCGTTCCACGGCAAGGGACGCGGAAACTGCTACATTTAAGGCATTCGGATCGGCAAGGCCGACATCCTCCGCCGCGCAGATCATGATGCGGCGGGCGATAAACTTGATATCCTCCCCGGCATACAGCATTTTGGCCAGATAAAAGACCGCCGCATCCGGGTCAGAACCGCGCATGCTCTTAATAAATGCAGAGATCGTATCGTAATGCTGATCGCCCGTCTTGTCGTACCGCACGACGCGCTTCTGGATGCACTCCGATGCCGTTTCGAGATCGATATGGATTTTTCCGTCCGCCTGACGTTCCGTCGAGAGGACGCCCAGCTCGATTGCATTTAAGGCCGCTCTCGCGTCACCGCCTGCGATGTCGGCGAGGAACTCTTTTGCATCCGCATCGAGCACAACGTTGTACGTCCCGAGCCCCTTTACCGGGTCCGTCACCGCGCGCTCCAGCAGTTTTTCGATGTCCTCTTTTTCGAGCGGCTTTAATTCAAAGATAATGGAACGCGAAATCAGCGCCCCGTTGACCTCGAAATACGGGTTTTCCGTCGTCGCGCCAATCAGAACGAGTGTGCCGTCCTCCACAAACGGAAGCAGATAATCCTGTTGCCCCTTGTTGAAGCGGTGGATCTCGTCGACAAAAAGAATCGTCTTTTTGCCGTACATGCCGATCCGCTGCTGCGCTTCTTTTACGACTTCTTCCATATCCTTTTTGCCGGCTGTCGTGGCATTCAGCTGGGTAAACTCTGCGCTTGTCGTGTTGGCGATGACGCGGGCAAGCGTCGTTTTTCCCGTTCCCGGAGGGCCGTAGAAAATGACGGAGCCAAGTTTATCCGCCTTGATCGCACGGTACAACAGCTTTCCAGGGCCGATGATGTGCTCCTGTCCAACCACCTCGTCCAGCGTTGTCGGGCGCATGCGCGATGCGAGGGGGGACTCTTTTTCCATTGTGGTTTCTTTCATATAATCAAACAAATCCATGTATTTTTCACCCCATTTTTCTTCCTGCCATTTATCTTATCACATTTTGGCGGGTATCCTCAACCCCTTAATCTCGGATTCTCCGCAACTATGTTCGATGGAATCCGCGGAAGCTATTCTTCAATCAGCTCACGCACCGTCACAAACGTGTATCCCTCTTCTTTTAATTCTTTTAAGATCCGCCGCAGCGCTTCCACTGTCGCGCGGTAGCCGTCATGCATGAGAATAATGCTGCCATCCTTCACATTCGGAAGCACCTCGCTGCAGATCGACGCGGTGTTCTGGCTCTCCCAGTCGCGGGAATCCACATCCCAGAGTACCGGGATCATCGTCACTGCAAGGTCCAGCCCCTCTCTCCATTCCCCGAACGGCGGACGGATATAGACGGGATATTCCCCTGTGATCTCGTAGATTGCATTGCTTGTTTTCACGACCTCCTCCCTCGCTTCCTCTTCTGATACTTTCGTAAGCTGAACATGATGAAACGTATGATTTCCGATCAGATGGCCTTCCGCATGCATCCGGCGGACGATTTCTTCGTTTCCGGCAAGACACTGCCCCTGCAGAAAAAACGTTGCCGGAATTTCATTTTCTTTTAAAATTTCAAGCACCTCCGGCGTATAGCACGCATTCGGCCCGTCATCAAATGTCAGTGCCGCACGGCGGGGCACACTTTTTTCTGCTTCCGCCGCTGTCTCTTTCGCGCCTTCTCTTTCACACCGTGCCAGCTCTGCAAACAGAATAGCCGCCATTATCACAGCCAGAAGCGGCAGAGGAACGTGCCGCACTTTTCGGAATCTCCGCATGGTCTGCCCTTCGCACTTTCTTCTGCATTCCCTGTATTATATGAAAAACAGGAGAAAAGATGCCGCACCCGGCGGTTCTTTTCTCCTGTTTTTGTTCTTTATGTATCCTGCACCTGAAGAATATGCGTACCGGACGCAGTATCCTGGTAAACGATATCTCCGATGGACTGCAGCAGCGATTCGTTCAGTGCATCGCCGTATTTCTCCTTTTCTTTGCTTCCCACAAAAATGTAGGTCACATGATACTGCTCCAGCAGGCGCAGCACTTCATTCGTATCGGTCGAGGTGTACATCTGTTTCACGTCCTCGGCGCGGACATTTAAGTCTGCGGGATCCCCTCTCCAGAGCCATTCATGGACATACCATCCAAGCACGGTCGGAAGGCCGGTCATTGCGGAAACACGCTCGTAATCGCTGTAGCTGTCGCCGTTCGCCTCAAGCACAACCGACTGTCCTTCTATTGTTTCATCCAGCCAGCGGATGGCACCTGCGTCCTCGGAAAAGACATTTTCCAGATATGCTGTCGCATCGAGTCCGCGGTACTCGGACAGATCGAAAACATTTCCGAACCAGGAGTACACGCTCGTTCCAAAATAGCCGAACGTCCATAAAAGCAGTACCAGCCCGATTCCGCCGAACACCTGCAGAATCCGCTCTTTTTTCCAGAGCAGGAACCGCGTGATGATGTAGCTCATGCAGATACCGAACAGGATAAATGCCTGATACGTCAGCTTGAACATCGTGTTGGAGCGCGCATACGATTCTTCGTAGATATCGCGCACATAGACGAGCTCCGGAATGATGATAAGGCCGATGGCACAGAGGCCTAAAATACCGATCACCATATCGCTCACCGCAATCTCTCTCCAGAAATTACAGAAGGCAGAAACTTTTTTTGGCTTTTCCGCCGTTTCTTTTTCGCCCGGCTCCGGTTTTTTCTCTCCCAGAATCAGGCAACGGCCTGCTCTTCCACCTCTTCCTGCGTCTTTCCATCGGCAAGTACAATCTGTCCCTGCCTCTCCATGCCCGGAAGATGACAGTTTTTCCGCCATGCTAGCAGAACGGCTGCGATAAACAGCACAACGAGCACCGTCGGAAGCCCCCAGAGAATCGCCAGCTGATACAGCATCGAATGGTGCTTGGCAATGCCGACACCGGAAACCATCGTCTCAAACTTCATTGTAAACGGAAGGGCGACAATCGTTCCAATTGCAAAAGCTTCTGCAGCCTGCAGGAGAACCGTTCCGATCGTCTCTTTCGCCCGCGCATGATACCGGTACAGCGCACTGTACAGAGAGAAGCCTGCAATCACGACGAAATAGATAACAAAATCCCAGTAGTTGGACCAGTGGAACACACCGATCAGAAAGCCCGCCGCGATGATCTGCGGCTGAAGCAGAACGTCTTTTAACGACCATTTCCACTCTTTTTCCGGATCACGGCAGGTATTTTTCACGTAGGAATATAAAAGGCCCAGCACCAGCAGGACGAACATGACATTCACCACATGGGCATGCAGGTCGCCGAGCACAAAGGAATACGATGGAAACTCATGAATCGTGCGGTCATTTTCCACAAGCGGGTCATACCCGATATAGCGGGTCGAACTCGGGAACCAGTAAGCCGATTCGTTCAGTCCCAGCCACTGGCGGATGCAGCCGTAAATCACATAGTGCATATTTCCGGCAAGGGAAACGGCGCCTCCCGAAAGAAGACCGCCAAGCACCGGTGCAATCTGGCTTTTATTGCCGCCCTCTTTCCGGATGCGGTGGCACGCACGCGACTCTGCCAGATGGTAGGTGATCGAAAACGGCAGAACAAACGCGAGCGATGCCACCATCGTACGCATCAGATGGTACGTCTGCTTTACATCCGTGAAGGTAATCTTCGTCAGAAATACGGCATAGAACTGGCCGCCGTAATAGTAGTTAATACCGCTTCCGCTGTACCAGAGATCCTCTGCCGGAACGGCGGTGCTGCGCATCATGGCCTTCATAAAACCATAATCCATGAATTTTTCGGTTCCGTGTGCCTCCGGGTGAAAGCCCGCAAGATAGGTCCAGAGAAGGAAAAAGGCGAAAAACAACACTTCTTCCATCATCAGGAAGTCGATTTCCGGCGCATGGACGCGTACCTAAAACATCCGAAAATCCAGGAAGCCAGGATCAGTACACCGACTGTGATCAGGCAGACCGGTGCGGTAAACGGAACCAGTCCGAAGCTTCCAAGAGCAAATACAGCAAAACCGGAAACAACGATGCCAAGCACTTTAGAAAACATCCATCCCCGGTCATGAAACCGCGGAAACAGCGCTGCGGCAGCCGGATAAAATCCAATACCGAGCACCAGGGTCATAAGCCACCACTTCAGGAACGAAACGTTGTCCGTTCCAAGAAGCGGCGTTGTGGCCAGCACAAGCAACACCAGCAGAATGCCGGAAACTGTCGTCTTTTTGCTCATCTTTAATTATCTTCCTCTGTCATTGTATAGACATGACGTTTTCTTGCCATCTCATCGCTTGCAAGATACTCGTCGTAGGTGGTCATCTTATCGATCAGCGCGCCGTTCGGAAGGATCTCCATGATACGGTTTGCTGTAGTCTGTACAAACTGATGGTCGTGGCAGGTGAACAGCAGCACGCCCGGGAATTTGATCAGACCGTTGTTCAGTGCAGTGATGGACTCCATATCCAGATGGTTGGTCGGCTCGTCAAGAACGAGAACGTTTGCACCGGAAATCATCATCTTGGAGAGCAGGCAGCGCACTTTCTCTCCTCCGGAAAGGACTCTGACACGTTTCACGCCGTCCTCACCGGCAAAAAGCATTCTTCCGAGGAATCCGCGGACATACGTTACGTCCTTGATCTCGGAATACTGGGTCAGCCAGTCTGCGATCGTCAGGTCGCAGTCGAATTCTGCGGTGTTGTCCTTCGGGAAGTAAGCCTGTGTAGTGGTTACGCCCCATTTGTAGTAACCGGAATCCGGCTCTTCTTCTCCGGTCAGAATCTTGAACAGCATGGTGATCGCCTGCTCGTTGCTTCCGACGAAAGCAACTTTATCTTCTCTTCCGAGGGTGAAGCTTAAGTTATCCAGGATTTTCACGCCGTCTACGGTTTTGGTCAGTCCCTCTACCTGCAGAACGTCGTTTCCGATCTCACGGTTCGGACGGAAATCGATGTAAGGATATTTCCGGCTGGACGGTTTGATATCGTCGAGCTGGATTTTCTCCAGGGCTTTCTTACGGGAAGTAGCCTGTTTACTCTTCGATGCGTTGGCGCTGAATCTAGAGATGAAGTCCTGTAACTCTTTGATCTTCTCCTCTTTCTTCTTGTTCGCCTCTTTCATCTGTTTTACCAGCAGCTGGCTGGACTCAAACCAGAAGTCGTAGTTTCCGGCATAGAGCTGGATTTTTCCGTAATCTATATCTGCGATCTGGGTGCAGACTTTATTCAGGAAGTAACGGTCGTGGGATACGACGATAACGGTATTCTCGAAGTTGATCAGGAACTCCTCAAGCCACTCGATCGCATCGAGGTCCAGGTGGTTGGTCGGCTCGTCGAGAAGAAGGATGTCCGGGTTTCCGAACAGGGCTCTTGCAAGAAGAACTTTGACCTTCTGGCTGCCGGTCAGGTCTGCCATCTGTGCGTAGTGCAGTTCCGGCTCAATGCCAAGGCGTTTAAGAGCTGCTCTGCATCGGTCTCTGCCTCCCAGCCGTTCATCTCTGCAAACTCACCCTCGAGCTCGCTCGCTTTGATACCGTCCTCATCGGTGAGTCTTCTTTTGCGTACAGCGCCTCTTTCTCTTTCATGATCTCATAGAGACGGGCATTTCCCATGATAACGGTGTCGAGTACCGGATAGCTGTCGTATTTGAAGTGGTCCTGCTCGAGGAAGGAAAGACGCTGGCCCGGTGTGATGGTTACGTCTCCGTTTGTCGGTTCAAGCTGGCCGGACAAGATTTTCAGAAAGGTTGATTTTCCCGCTCCGTTGGCACCGATCATGCCGTAGCAGTTTCCCTCGGTGAATTTGATATTGACATCTTCAAACAACGCTTTTTTTCCGACACGAAGTGTCACATTATTTGCTGCAATCATACTTTTTAAAACCTCATTTTCTTATTCTTAATTGTAAACGTGAAGTTACCGCCGGGGTTTCCCGGTCATACGGAGTATAGTCTACCATAGGTTTCCGTTTTCTGGCAAGTAGGGAAAGCCCTTATTCTTCGTCTTTTTCACCGGAAATTGTAAAAAAGCTGTCATCCCGGTCTTTTTTGTCGATCAGTTCATTGTACTGCAGGCATTCATACTGCCGTTCGTACTCGAGATCCTCCTCCGGCGCATCGCTGTCGTTCCAGCGGTACCAGGTTCCGTCACTTGCTAAAAAGCCGAGGTGATTGAGCGCCGGCATCTTCTCGCGCAGATCAAGCAGATACTCGTTGTACGGCGTCAGTTCCAGGCCGGTAAGGCTTAACGCATAGCTTGAGAGATAGTTTGTGCTGATCCAGACATTGCTCTCGGATTTCATGCTGTAGTTGGTCCAGATGAAGAACGGGGTTCCATAGAACTTCTCCTGATCCTCGACCGAAAGATTCTGATAGGCGTCTCCGGCAATCCATGTTTCAAACGCATCCGGCAGTTTCGGGGAATGATCGCCGAACATAATGATCATCGTCGGCTCGTCCACCTGCTGGAAATACCGGATCAGATAGGAAATTGCCTCATCGGAAAGCTTTAACAGGGAGAAATACTGATCGGCCTCATCACTGTCGTAGCCGTTGCAGTTGATATCCGCCTGGAAATAACGGTTCGTGTAGCCGCTGTGGTTCTGCATCGTCACATCAAAGAGGAAGAACGGGCTGCCCGGCTCCTTGTTCTCGTAGGTTTCCACGATCTTCTCATAGTTCGCCTGATCGCTGATCATGCCGCGGTACCGCTTGGCCGTATCGGAGAACTGATCAATCGAGATGAAATCATCAAAATCAAGGAAACGGTATGCCGTGCTCCGCTTCCAGTTTGTCGCCTTGTTCGGATGCATCGCAATTGCCTGATAACCCTGGTCTTTTAACGTCGTGACAAGGGAATACTGGCTGTGCGTAAAGTAGCTGACGTACGGCACCATGCCCGGGAACCGCTTGCAGGAGTTTCCGGTCAGGAACTCATACTCCGTTTTTGCTGTTCCGCCGCCCTTGGTACACGTCAGCGTGTGCCCTTTGATGATATTTTCGGTCAGCGAATCGAGGAACGGCATGTAGCTCTCGCTCGTCTGCGGATCGCCGACGGAACGGTAGTCAAACCACGACTCGTTCATGATCGCGATGATGTTGACGGGTGTCACGCTATCCGCATTATCTTTTCGAAGATCTTCTGTTTTCGTCTCTTTCTCGCTCGTATCGGCAATCGCTGTCACTTCGTCTTTCGAATAGCCGTCCGGCGGTGTCAGGCGCATGTATTTGGCGACCGCGGTAAAACCGACTGTCGTTCCGTACTGGCGGTATGTCTTCGCCGGATTCCAGAGGTCACTGATGACACCGAACTCGGCGTTCCAGTTCAGATTCATATACGCCAGGTATGTTCCGAGCGTCAGCGCAGCAGCAGCCACGCGGAGCAGAATTTTATTCCTCGTTTTCCGTGCAAAACGGTATTCCCGGCTCTGCAGCCAGAGGCGCACAACGAGCATCATCGTGATAAACGAAGTCACGATTTCACCTGTGATCTCGAATTTGTAGCCGCCGACTACGTCCGCCGCCGTCGCAATGCTGTACAGGTCGATGAGCTGGAACGCTTCTCCGCGGAACAGATAAACATAGTAGAATACCAGACTCATGCAGAAATAAAAGATGTTCATGAAAATCATCGCGCGGCGGATGGAGTTCAGAAAGAGGGAAACGAGAATGGAAAGTACGAAAATGACACCGATATTCAACAACGCATAATACCATTTCATCTCCCGGAACTGGCTGTTTGTGACAAATTCCAGTGTGGCAAACAGATAGGCTGCGTTTGCCAGCATCAGAATCGGCTGTTTCCATCCCACATAGCGCGGTTTTGGTTTCTGGTCCGGCTTTGCAGCAAACCGGCAGAAACTGACAACTGTCGTCAGTATGATACACGCCAGCAGGCACGGGAACAGAAAGTGAATACTCCACTCCCGGTCTGCCGCCGTCGTATCCAGCAGCGGGCGCGCCAGAAACAGCAGCACCGCCAGCACGCCGAAATACAAAACAAGAAACGCGCACCGGGCGCGCTCCTTTTGATTCTCTTTTAATCTCTGATAAAACTTCTGCATCGAAACTTTATGCTCCTTTTATAAACAAGAATTATAATCCTTCCGTAAACGGCTCGTCCGCCGGATAGCCGCCGCCTAATTTTTGCATACAGCGCTGGATGGAATCTTTTGAATTTCCCCAGTCCTTATCCTTGTTGCGGTAATCGAATTTGTCAGTAAACCATGTTACCTCTTCCTGCAGCCGCTGGTAATTTTCTTTCATGATTTTGAACAGAGTCGGGTAAAATTCCGCTTTCTGTTTATCATTCAGCTTTTTCTCCGCCGTTTCTACCAGATCCGCAAAATGCGGCAGACAGAAGCCTTTTCCCTCGCGGAACAGTCTTGCAAACTCCTCGTCTTTTTTGTAGAGATCAAAGAACGTATCAAGATAGCGGTTATAGTTTGCCTTGAAGTGATCGCAGACGTAGCACGAATGCGTCTTCTCATCAATCCACTGGCCGATCGCAGTCTCACGGCCCTGTTTGTCGAGGGATGTCTTCTGCATCCGCTTGAACACCGAGGATTTTCCCGGTGCAAACAGATCCATCTGTGCGGCAAGCTCCTGGTTCAGTTTTTTCAGATGGGTGGATAAAATCAGACCGCTTCCGAGACGGTTTCCGTAATCGTACATCATTTTATAGTGGTGGCGGCAGAATCCCATCGCGTCTGTTTCCGCACGCACATCATCCTCCATGTAGGATGCGCCGGAACCAAGCGCAAACGAAATCGCATGCTGCTCTGCTTCCCGCTCCAGATAGCAGAACGGGCACTCATCTTCCGCCTTAAATGCATCCATCAGCGGAATGGTATGGATCGACTCTTTCATATGCAAAAACCTCCGATTTTATTTGTTGGTGCTTTCTACAGCATACACAAAAACCTCTCATTTGTCAAAAGAACTCTTTTTCCTGTTTTTCTATTATTCTGATGGATAATTTCTATATTTTGCACAATTTACATGTGCATTATAAAAATTTAAAGTTGTTTCTTTTTGGTATTTAATCGTTTAAGATAAATATTATATAAGTCTTTGTATCACTCTGTTCAGAAAGGAGCCGCAGCAATGGGAGAACGTCATACGGAGGAGATGCGCCTCCTCGGTCTTACCATCGCTTTTTATCGCAGAGCACGCGGATTAACGCAAAGTGAGCTTGCCGAAGCTGTCCAGATCAGCCGTACACATATGAGCAACATCGAAGCGCCAAACAGTCATACCTCTCTGTCTCTAAACAAGCTGATGGATATTGCGGAAGCACTCGAAATTCCGCTGAAAACATTATTTGATTTCAAACGGTAAGCCCGGAAAGCTTTCCGTTTTTTATAGCAGATTTTTACAGCAACCCCCCGCAGCCGGTGTGCGCCCGGTGCGGGGGGCTTTTTCTCTCTTATTTTCCCGAAAAATCCGGAGTTCCGTCAAGATTATACGGGGTCACCTGGTATACATAGTAGTTCAGCCAGTTCGTGTACAGATTGTTCGCATGTGACCGCCATAAAAGCACTGGTTTTGTATTTGGATCGTCGTTTTTATAATAGTTCTTCGGAATCTCAATCGGGAGTCCTTTGTCTTTATCGCGGTGGTACTCGCCGTCGAGCGTCATACGGTCGTACTCCGGATGACCCATCACAAAAATCTTTCTTCCCTCTTCCGCCATGCCAAGATAGAATCCGGCTTCGTCGGACTCTGCGAGAATCGTGACATCTTTGCAGGCACGGATATCGTCGATCGGTACTTCTGTGTGGCGGGAATGCGGTGCCAGAAATTCGTCATCGAAGCCTCGCACAAGCGGGATCTTGCGGTTGTTGACTTTGTGCCAGAACAGCCCGAATTTCTTCTCCGGAAGCATCCGTTTCTTCAGTCCGTAGAAATGATACAGACTCGCCTGGGCTCCCCAGCAGAGGAACATCGTGGAGGTAACATGTGTGTTCGTCCAGTCCATGATCTTTGTCAGTTCATCCCAGTAGTCAACTTCTTCAAATTCCATCTGCTCGACCGGTGCACCGTGATGATCATACCGTCGTAATAATTTTTCCGCACATCCTCAAATTTCACATAGAACGTGTTCAGATGGCTGGTCGATGTATTTTTCGCCTCGTGGCTTGCCACCATCAGAAAGGTGACATCAACCTGCAGGGAGGTGTTGGAAAGGGAGCGCAGAAGCTGCAGCTCGGTATCTTCTTTGAGCGGCATCAGATTCAGGATCATAATCTTCAGCGGACGGATGTCTGATGAACCGCTCTTGTCTCGTCCATGACGAATATATTTTCGCTTTCGAGTATTTCTTTTACAGGTAAATCTGCCTGAACTTTAACCGGCATATTCTTTTTCCTCGTTTCTATTCTTCTTGATCTGCCGCGCTTTTCTCTGCGCAGACAGGCGGTTTGCTTTTTCCGGCAGGAATTTCTGCCGTCTGCTTCCGATTATAGCAGATTCCGCGCGGGATGGCAAACCGCCTTTGCAGATATTTCGTTATTCTTCTGTCATCTTCAGAAATTCCTCTTCTGAGATCACCGGCACGCCGAGTTCGCGCGCTTTCCGGTTTTTGGAGGAACTGGATGTCGTGTCGTTGTTGATCAGATAGCTCGTCTTTCCCGTTACACTTCCGGTGGCTTTTCCGCCGAGCTCCTCGATTCTTGCCTTTAATGCATTCCGGTTCGGGAAATGTTCCACACTTCCGGTGATGACGAAGGTAAGACCGGCTAATTTCTGTTCTTCCTGGCTTGCCTGCGGCTTCTCAATCGTCAGATACGACAGAAGGCGCTCAAGGCGTTCTTTATTTTCCTCATCCGCAAAGTAATCCACGATGCTTTTTGCAATCACTTCTCCGACACCGTCGATCTGCGCGAAATCCTCCGCCGATGCATTCCGGATCCGGTCGAGATCGAAATCGAAGGCTTTGCAGATCATTCTCGCGTTTGCAAGACCGATATTTAAGATGCCAAGTCCGAAAATCAGACGGGGCAGCGTTGTGTTTTTCGCGCGCTCGATGCTGTCGATCAGATTCTGGTATGATTTTTCACCGAAACCGTCCATCTCCACAATCTCGTCGCGGTAGCGGTCGAGACGGAAAATATCGGCAAACTCACGGATGAAGCCGTGGCCCACGAATTTTTCGAGCGTTGCCTCCGACATGCCGTCGATGTTCATCGCGTCGCGGCTTACAAACAGGGTGAATGCCTCATGAATTTTGCCGGGCACTCCGGATTCGTACAGTAGAGGGTCTCGACATTGTTCATCATCTGAATCCGGGTGGCACCGCCGCAGGCAGGACACGTTTCCGGAATATCGCGCACACCGCTTCTCGTCAGATTCTCTGAGATCTGTGGAATGATCATGTTTGCTTTGTAGACAAGGATTTTATCACCCACACCGAGATCCAGCGAACGCATGATACTGATGTTGTGGACGCTTGCGCGGGAAACCGAAGTTCCTTCCAGCTCGACCGGCTCAAAAACCGCAACCGGATTGATGAGACCGGTTCTCGACGGGCTCCACTCAATTTCAAGCAGAGTGGTCTCCTTCTGTTCATCCGCCCATTTGAAGGCGAAAGCGTTCCGCGGGAATTTCGCGGTTGTGCCGAGTGATTCTCCGTAGGCGATATCGTCATACAACGCGACAAGGCCATCGGACGGGAAATCGTTTGTCTCGATTTTCGTGGAGAAATATTGCATCGCCTCGTCGAGGTTATCTTTGGTGACAACCTTGTATTCCACCACCTCGAAGCCCTGCTCTTTCAGCCACTCCATCTGACGGATTCTGGAATTTTCGAAATCCTGTTCCGGAGCGCTCACAAGCGCAAATGCCATAAAATGAACGTGGCGTTTTGCCGTAATCTCATTGTTCAGCTGGCGCACAGAACCGCTGCAGAGGTTCCTCGGATTCTTGTATTTCGCATCGACATCCTCAATCTCCTCGTTGATCTTCTCAAAATCGGAATAGCGGATGATCGCCTCGCCGCGCAGAACCAGCTCTCCCTGGTACGGGATTTTTAAGGGAATATTTTCAAACACTTTTGCATTGTTCGTGACAACCTCTCCGATCACGCCGTTTCCACGGGTGACGGCCTTTGCGAGGGTACCGCCGCGGTACGTCAGAACGACGGTCAGACCGTCCATCTTCCAGGATAGCAGCGTTTTGTGATCCCCGATGAAGCTGCGGAGCACTTCCACATCTTTCGTTTTATCAAGGGAAAGCATCGGCGACTCGTGCGCTTCTTTCGGCAGTTCGTCCATCGCCTCGTAGCCGACTTTTGTGGTCGGGCTTCCGGCGAGTGTTACGCCTGTTTTTTCCTCTAATACCTGCAGTTCGTCATACAGCGTGTCGTACTCCAGGTTGCTCATGATCTCCCGGTCTTCCTGGTAATAGGCTTTTGCCGCTTCGTTCAGCTTTTTGACCAGTTCCTTCATCCGTTCTGTCTCGTTCATCGCTTTTCCTCCCCGATCTGCTTTTTCAGTTCTGCTAATTCTTTTTCCGTTAAAGGGCGGTACTCCCCTGTTTTCAGGTCTTTCAAGTGAATATTCATGATCCGCACACGTTTCAGCTTTGTGACACGATATCCTAATGCTTCGCACATCCGCCGGATCTGACGGTTCAGCCCTTGCGTCAGAATAATCGTAAAGCTGCGCTCTCCCGTTTTCTGGATCCGGCACGAGCGCGTCACGGTATCGAGAATCGGCACGCCGGATGCCATTTCTTTCAGAAATTCCGGTGTAATCTCTTTGTTTACCTCGACCTGGTATTCTTTTTCGTGGCGGTTTCTGGCACGCATGATACCGTTTACGATCGCACCGTCGTTCGTCATCAGAAGGAGGCCTCGGAATCTTTATCGAGTCTTCCCACCGGGTAAATCCGCACCGGGTAGGACAGATAATCGATGACGTTGTTTTTCTCCCGTTTTTCCGCAGTACAGACGATGCCGCGCGGTTTGTTGAAGGCGAGATAGACTTTTTTCTCCTCCGGGACAACGGTTTTGCCTTTCACGACAACAACGTCGCCAGACTCCACCTGCATGCCGGTTTCCGCGCGTTTTCCGTTTACCGTAATCTCGCCCGCTTCTGTCAGACGGTCCGCCTCCCGCCGCGAGCAGACGCCCGCATCACTTAAGTATTTGTTTAAGCGCATGGTTTTATCCTTCCAAAAAAGCAGTTTCATAAAAACCAGAAACTGCTTTTTTTGTTTTGTATTATTCTATTGTTCCTACTGAATGCTCTCTACATATACTCTCAGGGAAGCATCTGCATCGAGTGCATTCCGATAATCGTTCTGAACCTGTTCGATCAGATTTTTGACTTCTTCGTTTTCGAGCGCCGCTTTCATAGCCTCGGTTACGGCCGCATCGCTGTCGGTATCATCCATGATTTTCAGGCTGCCGTCTTCTGTCGTGTAGAGATAATACTCCGAAAGCATCGGCAGGGTCTGGTTGATTCCCAGATATTTGCATCTGCTGCTGACAAACGCGATGTACGTTCCGTCATTTGGAGCGCTGATCGTGTAGGCCTTTACATCTCCGTATGACTCCACATCGCTTTCTGCCTCAATCTGCGCCTGCTCCTCCGCGGTCAGATTATCTGTTACTGCAAAAAGACCGTTGATATCCCTTGCACCGAGCGCGGTGTAATACTGCTCCAGCACGGTGCTTACTTCCGGGACATTGTCCGCGGCAAAGGAGACAGCCGTATTATCGGTATTCTCTGTATTACTGGTATCGTCTGCCGCTTCCGGCTCACTTGTCGGCTCAGCCTCTGCATCCGGCGCGCTGGCAGTATCGGTACTGGAAGCATCTGCACTGGAATCATTCGCGGAATCCGAAACGTCCGATGAAATGCCTGTGCTGTCCTCAGAATCTGCTTTGCTGTCTGCTTTTACCTGTGTCTTTTTATCCGGCACATTGTTTCCGGTGCTGCTGCTTGTTACGGTTCCGCCGCTCGATTTTCCATCGTTTTTTGGTGATACCAGATGAACGATGAGAAGAACCGCTGCCACAATCAGGAGAATTGCTCCGATCAGAAGCATGTAGCGCAGATTATCGGAAATCCATTCCCGGATTTTATCTTTTGTTGTCATTGGTTTTGCCATATTTTTCCTCCTTCATCAAAACTGATCCGCCGGATCAGTTATTGATATGCTCAGTAAGCAAAAAAACCTCTACTTCACACCGAAGCAGGGGCTTTCCTTGTCCTGCGCCGGTCCTGCCCGCCGCAGTATGCCATGTAGCAAAAACGCGTCTGGAGGGATTCGAACCCCCGACACACGGTACCGGAAACCGTTGCTCTATCCCCTGAGCTACAGACGCTGATGTGATCTGTTTTCTCAACCACACTATGATAGTTTACCACAGACTCCTGCAATTGTAAAGTATTTTTCCCACCCAGCCGCCCATTTTTTTCTTAAATTATTCGCAGACTATTCTGCCACACAGCTTACGTTTCTTCCTCACACAGCGTCAGTTCCCCGCTTTCCCGGTGGTAATAATAAACGTGATCCGACAGAATCTCCTGCGGCTTGACCGTCTTTTCATTCACGTCCCGTACCATGTCGGAAAGACACTCCTCCGGGAACACATCATAATCCGGAATCACCATGCACTCGTGGATACTGCTCGGAATCACATAAAGACTTGCCTCAAAGCGCTGCGAAAGACTCTCCAGCACGCCGGGATAGCACATGCAGATTGCACCCAGCTTTCCTCTGCGGTTGCTGACCAGGTAAAACTGTTCCGCCAGCGGACCAAGCTCGAACCGGGGAAACGTTACTCCGTACTCCTCTTTCAAATACACCATAAGGCTGTCTGTGCGCACCGGCAGATCCCGCAGGGTGTTCTCCCAGGCACGGGCATCCAGCTCCTCCGCCGAAATTCCCCACAGCTCCCGGTGCGTCTCGTGGATCAGAATTGTCGCATCCGGCACGCGGTTTCCCCGCATCTGGTAATAGTACACGACCGCGAGATCGAGAAATTTTCTGTGCGGAACTTCGGAGAGCAGCGTACGGTTTTTCTCCGCATGAATGAGCTCGCAGTAGATCTGCGGCGCAGCATTTTTCCAGTTGGTAAAAAAGGCAGCTTTCTCCGGTCTTCTCGCCTCCGCTTCCACTTTCCGGTACTGCTCCAGTACCTTTTCTGCAATCTGAGAAAGCGGCACGCCCTGCAGACAGCATTCATACAGAAGCTCCACGTAGATCGTCGGTGCAATCCAGTCCTTCTTTCTGCTGATGACAAACGCCTCTTTTTCGATACCGTTCAGCTTCTGCACCGATTCTATCTTCACCTCAAAATCATCGCCGGCTTTTCTTTTCAGCAGCGCGGCAAGCTGCTCTTTGAACATCTGATAGTCCATTTTTTCCCACCTTTCCTGTTTGATTGCCTTTTGTATTTTTGCTTTACGGAACAAAAAAAGCTCCGAAAAACACAACTTAAAAACCTCTGTACAGATCTGTATATGCCAGAGATTCGTTGGTTCGCGGAACTTCGAACGATGAGAAAAACGGGCCCGGACTGCTTCCGACAGCCTTTATCAGCCATTTTTCAGACGAATATTCTATTTATTTAGAAAACCGTGTCCGCCACAAAGAAAGTTGTGACGGACAACGGCGGGAACAGTCTTACTTATACACGGGACAGATATTCACCTGTTCTGGTATCAATTTTGATTTTGTCTCCCTGGTTTACGAACAGCGGAACGCTTACGGTAGCACCAGTCTCAACGGTAGCCGGTTTGGAAGCACCCTGTGCGGTATCTCCCTTGAAGCCTGGCTCAGTCTCGGTGATCTCAAGCTCTACAAACAGAGGCGGTTCGATTGCGAATACATTTCCGTTGTAGGAACATACTTTAACCATTTCGTTTTCTTTTACAAATTTCAGAGCATCTCCGATGGTCTCTTCGTTCAGAGCGATCTGCTCATAGTTTTCTACGTTCATGAAGTAGAATAAATCACCATCGCTGTACAGATACTGCATGTCTACACGCTCGATACGAGCCTGCGGGAATTTCTCAGTCGGACGGAAGGTACGCTCTACCACACCACCGTTGATGACATTTTTTAATTTTGTTCTTACGAATGCAGCTCCTTTACCAGGTTTTACATGCTGAAATTCAAGAATCTGAACGACCTGACCATCGATCTCGAGGGTAACGCCGTTTCTAAAATCTCCTGCTGAAATCATTCTGATTTTTCCTCCTTAACATAGTACGATGCGCCAAATGCGCACCATAGGCTTATCTTATAATATAATATTTTTCCCGATTTTTCAACTGTTTTTTTTCGTAATCCTGCCGCGGGCCAGATCACGCTCATAAAAGAACAGTACAATGTGCTCCAGATACCGTTTCAGAACGATCTGAATTTCCTCTTTCGGATTGATCGGCTCGGTCAGAATATTGTAAAGTCCGGTCCGTTTTGCACCGTACACATCGGTGAAAAGCTGATCCCCGACAAAGACCGCCTGCTCCTCTTTGATCCCCATTCTCCGGCATGCTCCTGGTAGTTTTTCACCGAAGGCTTGTGCGCATTTTCGATATAGATAGAACCGACCGCATCGGCAAACGGAGCCACACGCGGTTTCTGATTGTTGGAAAGCAGACAGGTGGAAAAACCAGTCTCCCGAAGAGACGCAAAGAACGCAGCCGCCTCCTTCGTTGCCGGCGCACCGTGCGGAACAAGCGTATTATCGATATCAAAAATCACGCCCCGGTATCCTTTCCGGTACAGATCCGCGTAATCGATCGTATAGGCACTTTTTTCTCTCCGGTCCGGGTAAAACATCCGCATCAGTATAGTTCCCCGGTTCTTCTGGTTTTTTCCACTCATCTTCTTTCTCCAATCCTCTTTTCGTTTATACAGTAACTTTATTCTTCTTTCAGAAACTCCTGCAGAGCCTCAAAATTTGCTTTCATCTGGTCATAGCCGTGCTGGTAAAATTCCCGCAGCTTCTCCTCGTCCTTTTCGAGACGCGATACCGCCGGTATCTCCGGGCGGATCACAAAGACGGAGCCTTCTTCTTCCCATTTTTCGATGCATTCGAGTACCTGGTTATAATGTTTCGCGCGGTTTACAAGCGCACGCACGAGATTCGGGTATTTGCGGAATGCCGCCACATACAGCTCCCAGCCTCTCGTTCCCTCTTTTTTGCGGTAACCGAAATTCCGTGTCAGAATAATGACATTTTTTCGGTGTCCCGTCTTTAAGGAACGGATAATCGGGATCGAATCGGCAACACCGCCGTCGACGTACTCGTTTCCGTCGATCTCCACCATCGGGCAGGCGATCGGCATGCTCGATGATGCACGGCCAATTGCAAGCAGACGTTCTTTATTTTCGCGGTCATCCAGATATTCCGCGCGTCCCGTCTCACAGTTTGTCACAACCAGCTCACACGTCTGCGGCGATGCAAAATACGTATCAAAATCAAATGGAAAAATCTCATACGGATACCGTTCGAACACCATATCCATGTCGAGCAGTGCTTTTTTCTCAACGATTGTCTTGATATTCTTATTGACGTAGCGGTTTTTCTCATCCGTGACAATCATACAGTCCCTCGTTCTGCCAATCTGGCGCGATACATAGTCCAGCGCATTGCAGGCTCCGGCGGAAACGCCGATCACATGAGGGATATAATACTCCTGCTCCATCAGAAAGTCCAGCGCTCCTGCTGTAAAGACGCCGCGATTGGCCCCTCCTTCCAATATGACTGCTCCGGATTTTGTTATGCTGTAATTTTTTGTCTCATTCATTCTCCTGCACTCTCCTATTTTTCACAATGACACATTACTTCCTGCACAGAGCAATGCCGGAGCAGATCGGAAAATCCCGACACGCTCCGGCCCTTCTGCCTGTTTTATCTGTTTTCCAGCGGAACATAGTCCACTTCATCTTTGACACTCTTGTACGCCGGGCGGATGATCTTGTCGGTGTTGATCAGTTCCTCCATCCGGTGTGCACTCCAGCCGACGATACGCGCGCAGGCGAACATCGGGGTGTAGAGCTCCAGCGGAAGATCCAGCATGCTGTAAACGAAGCCGCTGTAGAAGTCGACGTTTGCGGATACACCTTTGTAAATATGGCGCTCCTCGCCGATGATCTTCGGAGCCAGTTCCTCGACCATAGCGTACAGCCGGTAATCTTTCTCTCTGTGTTTTTCTTTTGCCAGCTGCTCAACGAAGGTCTTGAAGATGCGCGCACGCGGGTCGGAAATGGAGTAAACCGCATGGCCCATACCGTAAATCAGACCTTTCTGGTCGAACGCCTCTTTGTGCAGCAGCTTTCTTAAGTAATTCGATACTTCTTCCTCATCCGTCCAGTCTTTGACGTGTGACTTCATATCGTCGAACATCCGCACAACCTTGATGTTTGCACCGCCGTGCTTCGGTCCCTTTAAGGAGCCGAGCGCCGCTGCAATTGCGGAGTACGTATCGGTTCCGGAAGAAGAAACAACATGTGTTGTAAAGGTTGAGTTGTTACCGCCGCCGTGCTCCATGTGGAGGACGAGGGCAAGATCGAGGATCTTCGCCTCCAGCGGGGTGTATTTCTGATCCGGGCGGAGCATCAGCAGAATGTTTTCTGCGGTGGAAAGCTTCTTCGACGGATTGTGGATATATAAACTTTTTCCCTTGATATAATGGTTGTACGCCTGATAGCCATAGACGGACAGCATCGGGAAAACAGAAATCAGGTTAATGCACTGGCGAAGCACATTCGGAAGGGAGGTATCATCTGCGTGGTTGTCGTACGCGTACAGGGTCAGAACGCTTCGGGACAGAGTGTTCATCATGTCCTTGGTCGGCGCTTTCATAACAACGTCACGCACAAAGTTCTTCGGCAGGGACTGCTGCTGTTTTAAAATCGTCTTAAAATGCTTAAGCTGCTCTTCATTCGGCAGATTTCCAAACAGGAGCAGATAAGCGACTTCTTCAAATCCCATACGGTTTTCACTCAAAAATCCCTGGGTCAGTTTTCCACGTTGATGCCGCGGTAGTACAGACGTCCGTCACACGGTGTTTTGACGCCGTCAATGATATCCGAAGACACAACGTTTGAAATCTGTGTCAGTCCCGCAAGGACGCCAACGCCGTTGACATCGCGCAGTCCGCGTTTTACATCGTATTGCCCATACAGCGAAACATCCATTTTGGAGTTATCCAGACAGATGTTTGTCAGTTCCTCTATTTCCGGTGTTACTTTCATGCTAAAAGCCATATGCATTCCCCTTTCTCTTCTCTTTTTTTACTCACTTTCGCTCATTATAGCATTAAACCAAGGGATTCGTATACTGAAATTTTTATAAACATTCGAAAAATTTTCGTAAGATTTTGTCTCACAAAAGGTATCAGGCTTCTGTTTTACATGCATCGAAGGCTTGATCCAGTGCGTCCAGGAAATCTCCCATCACGTAATACAGCGTCTCAAACCGCAGATAATCGAGGACGTTTTCATCCCACATAAACTTCAGCACCGGCGGGAATTCCTCATCGGACTCCCAGAACTGGAAGACGAGCGGCAGAAACGGAAAGACATGAAAAACAAAAGCAGCGTCTCCCGGGAAATATGGTTTTCCGCCAAGGGAAACGCATGCTTTTTTCAGCTGTTCCACATGCCCGTCATACCGTGCGGCGCGGCTGTCGTGAACGCCGGACGCAATCGTGCGGCCTTTGATCGTTCCCTTTAAGGAATTGGTACGCGCATACGTGCCGGCGAGCACAATCTCCTTCTTTCCGCAGCAGAGCAGGTCGAAAATCGTCAGCGTCTCATTGAAACTGCCCTGATGTACATGAAGAAAATGGTCTTTTGATCCCTCTACAACGCCGGTATGGCGGTTCACTCTCCATTCTTCAAAAAGATACGGCACATAGAAATAATCGCCATCAAACGCAAAGCCATACTTTCCTTCGATCTCCTTCTGATCGTATGTCAGAAAACGTTCCTGCATCTGATCACGCATTTTAATATAGTTCGACACTTCCATTTTTTTGCCTCCCGCTATTTGTCGAGCATCTTTTTCAGCTCGTCCATGAACGTGTTGACGTCCTTGAACTCACGGTAAATCGACGCAAAGCGGACGTACGCCACCTGATCCAGGTCTTTTAAGTAATGCATGACCTTCTCTCCGATCACAGAGCTTGGAATCTCGCGTTCCTCGCCGTTGAAAAGCTCCGTCTCCACCTTGTTGACCATCTCGTTGATCTTCTCGGCGGACACCGGCCGTTTGTGGCAGGCGCGCAGGATACCGGTCTCGATTTTCGAGCGGTCATACTGCTCGCGGTTCATATCTTTTTTGATGACGATCAAAGGGATCGTCTCCACTTTTTCGTATGTCGTAAAGCGTCTGCCGCAGACATCGCACATCCGGCGGCGGCGGATCGCATTGCTGTCTTCAATCGGGCGTGAATCCACAACCCGGGTATTATCCTGATTACAAAATGGACATCTCATATCTTTCGTCCTCGTTTCTAAATAAGTATTTCGGAAAGTTTTCTACTTTTACAGTATACGCATTTTTCCGTGAAATTCAAGTCAACTGCAGCAACATTTTCGCATATGTTTTTCCATAGGAATCAGTAAAAAGGAGCACCGCATGCGCGTTGTAGATCTCCGCCAGAAAGAAGTTATCAATATCTGCACCTGCAAAACGCTCGGCTGTCCGATTGATGTGGAATTCAATCCAAAAACGGGACATCTTACCGGACTCGTTCTTCCGGGTCCTGTGAAATTCTGCGGCTTTTTCTGCCACGGCGAGGATTTTGTGATCCCATGGGACCGCATCTGCCAGATCGGCAACGATATCATTCTCGTCGAAATTCCGGAAAAAGAGAAAAAACAGCCCTGATCAACGGATATGAAAACCGAATTCCGATTCCAGCGGAATCTTCGTCCATTTTGCATCCGTGATTTCGATGTAGCTGGAGGTGCGGATCCTTTTGATCATCTCCGTGATCGTCTCCTCATCACCCTGCACCTCCATCTCCACCGTCTCATCCCAGCAGTTTCTCACCCAGCCTGTCAGTCCGAGCTGGTAGGCAGCATAATACGCCCGGTAACGGAACCCCACGCCCTGCACCTGGCCGTAGAAAATCACATGGTACCGGATTTCTTCTTTTTCGTCTCTTCTGTCTCGTTTCGCTGTCTCGTTCATATTTCTCTGCCTCCCAACAGTCATTGCCTAAAATTCGTCTGCCGTCGCACAGTACAGCGGAAGCGGGAACCAGTCGGATGGAATGTTCTTCCAGATTTCAGATGGAACCTTGCTTCCCTTACTTGCCAGCGGTGAAAGAAGCAGTTCCTGCGCCTGCTCCCGGTTGAGTACATCTGCCCTCGGATGGGCTTCCCGTGTCACGGTCACAGTTCCATCTTTTACCGTCACGGTCACCGGCTGTCCCTCCAGTACGGCAGACCACGTTCCATCGCTGATGCCCATCGTCTCTGCTTTCATGGTCAGCATTGCCTCGATGACGTCTGCAAATTGGAAAATACGGTACATCGCGGAACCGCAGCGCTCTTTTGTGAAGCTTTCGCAGACTTCCGATAACGCTGCTGCTTTTCCGGTCTCATACACCGGAATGGAAATGAAAAGAGAGTCAAGCGCATTTTCTTTTAAATAAGCGGCAAGTACAGGAACGAAATCCTGTTCCTCCAACACTTCTGCTTCCACAACCTGGTTTCCGCCGCAAAGTGCCAGATATCCGATCCGCTCACCGTTTTTCCAGATTGCAATTGCCTGCTCGCCGAACGTTTTCAGGCAGGCTTTCACATCCTCTCTTACCACGTAAAGCGGTTTTTCCTCATTCAGCTTCTTTGCAAAGGCTGCCGCCTCTTCGTCCGCTTCGCCGTTTTCCGGAAACAGCGGCGCAAAGGTGTAAGCGGAGAGTTCCCCGTTTTTCCAGGTATGGCGCACATTTGCCACATCCAGGTAAAACGTGTATTTTTCACTTCCCGGCGTAAAGCCAAAGTAGGCATACCGCTGTCTCTGGCCGTCCAGTGCCAGAAGATCACACGTTCCTTCCAGATCCGTAATCCAGTCGCCAAGAAGACGCTTCATGTGGCCTTCGCCCCTTGCCTTTGGATGCACGGAAACGCTTCCCACATATCCTGCGCGGAGCAGCTTACCCCCTGCTGCCATTTGCTGCGGAAGCACCGCAATCTCGGCCCGGAGTCTGCCGTTTTCCGCAACAGCGACGCGGTGGATCCGTGCCATTTCCGGTCCTGCCTGATAAACCCTTGGAATTAACTGCTCAAAGTCGTGCGGACGGTGTGCCGTGCTGAACACGTAGTTTGCAAGTTCGATGCAGTCCTCCCACTCTTCCGGCTTTGCAAGTCTGTACTCTGTCATAATGTAAAAACCTCCTGATCCTAAAAACCCTTTTGTTTTTGCTCTTCTTTTTCTCTATCCTAACGGATTTTTGTCCTTTTGTCACGAAAATTCCGAACAAATTGCAATATTTTTGCTATATCTGGTAAAAAAAAGAAACGCGCCCGGAAATTTTCATTCCAGGCGCGTTTCCCTTTTCTCAACGTTTCCTGTTTTACTGGATTCCTTTTACGGTGTAATCCTGTGCCTCTACGGCTGTTTTCAGCACATCGTCTGATACCGGAGCTGTCAGTGTTACAACGGCTGTTCCTTTTTCATGGCTTACTTCTGCGGATGCAACACCCTCGATTGCCTCAAGTGTTTTCTTCACTCTTGCCTCGCAGTGGCCGCACATCATGCCCTCGATTGTCATGGTTTTTACCATTCCCTGTTCTGTTGTCATGTTCAGATCCTCCTTTAGAATTTCGTTTTTGATTCTTTTATCTTTTGACGCGTCGTGCATCCGAAACAGATTCAGACGCAGGGCGTTTGTCACAACGCAGAAGCTCGAAAGGCTCATCGCCGCCGCACCGAACATCGGGTTCAGCTTCCAGCCGAACAGCGGGATCCATACGCCCGCAGCCAGCGGAATACCGATGATATTGTAAATGAAGGCCCAGAACAAATTCTCGTGAATGTTCCTGAGGGTCGCACGGCTTAAGCGGATCGCTGCCGGTACATCGGAGAGGCGGCTCTTCATCAGGACAACGTCTGCCGCATCGATCGCGATATCGGTTCCTGCTCCGATGGCAATACCGATATCCGCACTGGTCAGAGCCGGTGCATCGTTGATGCCGTCTCCTACCATCGCTACTTTTCCTTTTTCTTTCAGGCGGCTGATGACCGCTTCTTTTCCATCCGGCAGAACGCCTGCGATGACTTCGTCCACACCTGCCTCAGCGCCGATGGCACGCGCGGTGCGCTCATTGTCTCCGGTCAGCATCACGACACGGATTCCCATATTCTGCAGCTCTTTCACCGCACGCGGGCTGTCCTCTTTGATGACATCCGCAACCGCGATCATACCGAGCATCTTTCCGTCTTCACTGAAGAACAGCGGTGTCTTTCCTTCTTCGGAAAGTTTTGCTGCCTGCTCTTCCATCTGTTTCGAGAGAACCGCTTTTTTCGTAATCAGTGCGCGGTTGCCTCCGCAGAGCTCTTTTCCGTTCCGTTTTGCCACAAGGCCGTTTCCAGGAAGCGCAGAGAAATCACTGACTTCTTCGCGGGCCAGGCCTTTTTCCTCTGCAAGTGCAAGAATCGCACGGGCCAGCGGATGCTCACTTTTCTGCTCCAGTGCAAAGGCACCTTTTAAAAGCTCCTCCTCACTTACACCGTCCGCCGGGACAAGATCGGTTACCTGCGGCTCTCCGCTTGTGATGGTTCCAGTCTTATCGAGTGCAACGATCTGTGTTTTTCCTGTCTCCTCGAGAGAAACTGCGGTTTTGAACATCGTTCCGTGTTTTGCTCCCATTCCGTTTCCGACCATGATCGCAACCGGTGTTGCAAGGCCGAGCGCACACGGGCAGCTGATAACGAGAACGGAAATACCTCTTGCAAGAGCAAAGCCGACGCTCTCTCCTGCAAACAGCCAGATCACAATCGTAGCAAGTGCAATGCAGATAACGGCCGGCACAAAAATACCGGAAACTTTATCGGCCACTTTGGCGATCGGCGCTTTTGTCGCTGCCGCATCGCTGACCATCTGAATGATCTGGGAGAGTGTTGTGTCTTCTCCGACTCTCGTCGCCTCACAGGTCAGGAAACCGGACTGGTTTAAGGTCGCCGCCGATACGCGGTCGCCGGCCTCTTTATCCACCGGAATACTCTCGCCAGTCAGCGCGGATTCGTTGACGGCACTCGTTCCCTCCAGGACAACGCCGTCCACCGGAATATTTTCGCCCGGGCGGACGATGAAATGATCGCCCTTTTTCACCTGATCAATGCCGACTTCCACTTCTTTTCCGTCTCTTAAGAGAACGGCGGTCTTCGGAGCCAGCTTCATCAGACTCTTTAACGCATCGGTCGTTTTTCCTTTGGAAATCGACTCCAGCATTTTTCCGACGGTAATCAGGGTCAGAATCATGGCTGCGGACTCGAAGTAAAATTCATGCATATAGCTCATGACTGCATCCATGTCCCCCTGTACCTGCGCTCCCGTCATGGCAAACAGGGCGTAGACGCTGTATACAAACGATGCGGTAGAACCAAGCGCTACCAGCGTGTCCATGTTCGGTGCTTTATGCCAGAGACTCTTGAAACCGCTGATAAAGAATTTCTGGTTGATGACCATGACCGCAATGGTAAGCAGGAGCTGTACCAGTCCCATTGCGATGTGATTTCCTTCAAAGAATTTCGGCAGCGGCCATCCCCACATCATATGGCCCATGGAGAAATACATGAGCGGAATCAAAAGAAGAACGGAGCTCACCAGACGGCGTTTCATGACCGGTGTTTCCTTGTCTTTCAGCATCTCTTCGTATTCTGCTGTGGAAGCCGACTGTGATGTGCTTCCCTTCTCGCCTTTTTTCGACGCACCGTAGCCTGCATTTTCCACGGCGGCAATAATCTCTGCCGGGGAGGCCGTTCCCTCCACGCCCATGGAATTTGTCAGAAGGCTGACTGCGCAGGATGTGACACCGGGTACCTTTGACACGGCTTTTTCGACACGGCTCTGGCAGGCGGCGCAGCTCATGCCGGTTACATTGTACTGTTCCATCGTATGTCTTCCTTTCTGTAGTTCTGGATTTTCTATTTCATATACCCTAATGGGGTATCTTGTTTTCTTCTACACTATATACCCTGTCCGGGTATTTTGCAAGTGTTTTTTCAAAAAATTTCCACTTCTCTTCTGCCATCCCCCGCACAATCCGGCCGGACCATCCTCAGAAATCCCTTGACAACCCGGCGCATGTATTTTATATTGAAGCAATCATGGATGATTTTTTCTTCTTCATCCTTCGGAGGTTTTTATGATTACATATGATTATTATCGCATTTTTTACTTCGTAGCACAATATCACAGCTTTACAAAAGCCGCGGAAATTCTGAAAAACAACCAGCCCAACATCACACGGTGCATGAACAATCTGGAAAGTGAGCTTGGCTGCAAACTTTTTATCCGTTCCCACCAGGGTGTCACACTGACAGCGGAGGGCGAAAAGGTGTATGAGCGTGTGGCCGTTGCCTACGAACAGCTCCGCACGGTTGAGGAGGAGCTGGCTCTTGAGCGGTCTCTTGAGAGCGGCCTTATCACAATCGGTGCGAGCGAGACGGCACTTCGTCTGATGCTGCTCTCCCGCCTGGAGCACTTCCACACCCGCTATCCGCACGTCCGCCTGCGCATCTCCAACCACTCGACGCCGCAGGCCATCCAGGCGCTCGAAAACGGTCTGGTCGACTTCGCAGTCGTCACAAGCCCGGTGGAAATCCGCAAACCGCTGCACAAGATCCCGATTTTCCCATTCCAGGAAATTCTGATCGGCGGATCGAAATATGCATCCCTTTCCGCAGAGCCGCATCATCTCGGCGAATTGTCAGAATATCCTTTTATCTCGCTTGCCAAAGACACCGGCACGCGGGAGCTGTACGCCGAGTACTTTCTGAATCACAACCTCGCCTTCCACCCCGATATGGAGGCGGCGACGACGGATCAGATTCTTCCTATGGTCGAGTATAACCTCGGCATCGGATTTTATCCGGAGGAGCTGGCACGCGATGCCTTAAAGAGCCGTACCGTCTGTCGGATTCCGCTCATCGAGGAGGCCCCCAAACGTGAAATCTGTCTTATCATCAACCCGCGGCAGCACCAGAACGCGGCGGCAAAAGAGCTGATCGAGGAGCTTCTGGAACGCGTATAAGATTTTATGGACTTTTGTTTGAAACAGAAAAAGACCCTGTCTACCGGCGGACGGAACATTGCTGCTCCATCCTTCCCGTACACAGGGTCTTCTTTTTCGTTTATGCCTGCTGTCCGGCAATCTGCTCTTTTTTATGCGGCATGGCAAAGACCATCGCCGTATAGGAAAGCATTGCGCCTGTGATGTAGAAGAACATCAGAAATCCGCTCCGGTTCAGCACAGCGATGCGGACGATTCCAATCCAGAAACCGACGTTGGACGCCAGGGAGAACACACGCGCAAACATCATGTTTTTCTCCTCACCCTTTGCCAGGCGGACGATCATCAGCAGCATGGCCGCTGAAAAGAATAGTGTCATACAGCACTCCAGAAATACTTCCATTTTTTCAGCCTTCTTTCTTCACTCTCTCTTATTTCTCAGCGGTACTTTTCCAGTGACATCAGAAGGAAGCTCACCAGAAGAAGTCCGCAGGAAATCCAGATTACATGGATTCCATACAGCATGGAGAACACGCCTCCGATTCCGGCGCCGATGGCGAAAGCCAGAATCACGCCGAAATAGTATCCGGCCTGACGGAGCTGTTCTTTTTTCTTATCCCGCATATACATAGACAGCGCTGCGGTTCCGCTTCGCAGGTTTCCGATGCACATGGTGCTTGCATACGAATAACCGCCGACCTTGCGGAAGGTCTGTACCTGAATCGCGCACGCAAACGATACAAGCATCGCCGCGAGCATATTATAAGAAGACGGAATAAATCCGACGATCGCAAGGATCACAATTTCCGCCGCGAGAAGTACCTGCGCCAGTGCAGCCTCTTTGCATACCGGTAATGCTCCTGGAAATTTTCTGCCAGAAATACACCCATCGCAAAAAAGAGGATCGGGAAGAGATACCGAAGACCTGCCGTAAAGTTTCCTTCCAGAAAGTTCTGGCTCATCAGCACAACGTTTCCCGTCTGGGCATTTGAGAATACTTCATCTCTGCAATTGTACGTGTAGGCATCCTGAAAACCGCCGGACAGCGCCAGAAACATACTGTTGATAAATGCTTCCGACATCTGATTTTCCGAGAGCAGGCGTCCTACAAGGCTTGCTTTCTTTTCCATAAATTTTCCCTTTCTTTCAACAGACGGCCCGGCTTTTTGGTGCCTGCCGTTTTGCTTCCCTTATTATAACCGCCCGCTTTTTGAGATGGAAAAACGGATATCGTATTATGCTCATATTTTTTTCATATGACTATATTGATTTAAAATCATTTTAATATGATACACCGTAAAAAAAAGGAGAAATTTTGTCACTTTGCACAAACAAAATTTCTCCCTTTTTGTAAATTTTCTTTATTGTTCTAAAATTTTCTTACTTTCTTCCTCTCTGTTTCTCACTCTGCTCGCGGTGGTACTGCAGCGTGTAGAGCTGGTAATATCTTCCCTGCGCTGCTAAAAGCTCCTGATGCGTTCCATGCTCCACGATTTTTCCGTGGGACAGTACGATAATCTCATCCGCATGCTGGATCGTCGAAAGACGGTGCGCTACGATCAGCATCGTTCCGATGTTCTTCATCTTTTCCATGGATCCTGGATCAGAAGCTCGGTTTCGGTGTCGATGTTCGCCGTCGCCTCGTCAAGGATCATGACCGAAGGCTTATGGATGATGGTACGCGCAAACGAGAGAAGCTGGCGCTGTCCGGCGGAGAAGTTGTTTCCTCTCTCCCGCACCGGCTCGTCGAGGCCGTGATCCAGCTTGTTGATAAACTGGTCAGCATTCACGTAATGGCAGACGTCCATGATCTCTTCATCGGAAATCCCCTCCTCGCGGAGAATAATGTTACTGCGGATCGTTCCCGAGAACAGGAAGACATCCTGCAGCATCTGGCCGAATTTTTTCCGCAGGGAATCGATTTTGATCTTTCGGATGTCGATGCCGTCGATCAGAATCTCACCCTTCTGAAACTCGTAGTTCCGGCAGATCAGGGAAAGAATCGTCGATTTTCCGGAACCGGTGGAACCCACAAATGCGATTGTCTCTTTCGGATTGACGTGGAACGAAACGCCTTTTAACACCCACTCGCCCGGGATATAGGAAAACCATACGTCGCGGAACTCAATTTCGCCCCTGATGCCGGTAAGCTCGATCGCATCCGGCGCATCCTGCATTTTTGGCTCAAGATCCAGAATCGAGAATACTTTCTCGGCGGATGCAAATGCAGACTGCAGCCAGTTGAACTGCTCCGCCAGGTTCTGGATCGGGTTGAAGAATTTTGAAATATACATGTAAAAGCTGACGATCATACCGCTGGTAAGCGTCTGGCCGAGGAACGACATTCCCTCCAGATAGCCCTTGCCGCCTAAATACAAAAGGCAGAGCACGGAGCTGATATACAGCATGTAGACGAGCGGACGGAAAATACCAAACACGAAAATCTGCTCCTGCTGTGCGCGGCCGAGTGCGTTGCTCTTGTCGGTAAACTCGCGCATCTTGGCATCCTCGCGGTTGAAGATCTGTGTGATTTTCATACCGGAAAGGTTCTCCGACAGATACGTATTGATGTCCGTAGTACAGTCTTTTACTTTTCGGTGTGCTCTTCGCGAGAATTTGCGGAAAATAATCGAGAACAGCACGATAAACGGCACGAAGCAGAGCACCATCAGCGTTAGCTCATAGTTCAGAAACAGCATCGCAATCAGAATACCGATGATCACGAAGAAGTTCTTCAGAAGATTGACCAGAAGGTTGGTGAACATCAGTGAAATCGCGTTCGTATCGTTTGTCGTTCTCGTGACAAGCTTTCCGACCGGAATCTCATTTAACTGCTCGTGGGAAAGGCGCTCGATGTGGACGAACAGATCCTCCCTCATATTGGAAATAATTTTCTGACCCGTCTTCTGCAGAATCACGGCCTGGAAATACGTGCACGCCATCGAGACAAGAAGGATTGCCGCATAGCCCGCTACCCACAGAAACAGGGTATTCAGCGCGAATTTTCCAACGACGAGCTCCTCAATTTTGCCGACGATCAGCGGCGAAATGATATCGTACGCGATCGAAAACAGCATCAGAAAACCAACAACGATAAACTGGCGGTAAAACGGCTTTGCGTAATCCATCAGACGCTGCATGATTTCACTGTCTTTCATGTTCCGCTCAAAGCCGGTTTCTTTTTCTCCATCTTTCACTACAAACGCGGCCACAATCAGCAGGGTGGAAATCACGCCGATGATCGCGCCGACCCAGAGAATCGGATAATAATTGTGCATTTCTACTCCTCCCCCGCTTCCTCTTCAAGTTTCTGCAGATCGACCATCTTGCGGTACGCCGTGCAGGTCCGGTACAGATCCTCGTGTTTTCCGACTGCATGGACTTCTCCGTCCTCGACGAACACGATCTTGTCCATCTGCTCCACCGTTGAAATCCGGTGTGCGATCAGAATTGTCGTCAGTCCCTCACGTTTTTTGAGATTGTCGAGAATCGTGCGCTCTGTTCTGGTATCGACCGCAGAGACGGAATCATCGAGAATCAGAATCGGTGCGTGTTTCATCAGCGCACGCGCAATCGAGATTCGCTGCTTCTGTCCGCCGGAAACCGTCACACCGCGCTCGCCAAGAACGGTGCGGTAGCCCTCTTTGAACTCTGCGATATTGTCATGGACATCGGACATCATCGCCGCATCCTCAATGGCCTCCTGGTTTTCGTCATCAAAGGCGAAAGAAATATTGCCGGAAATCGTGTCGGAGAACAGGAAGTTGTCCTGCGGCACGTAGGCACAGCCCTCACGCACGGTGTGGATGGAAACGGTGTTGACATCGTGGTCATCAATAAACAGCGTTCCGTCCGGCACGTTGTAGGTGCGGAGCAGCAGATCGACGATGGTCGTTTTTCCGGAACCGGTCTTTCCGACGATGCCGACACTCTCGCCTGGCTCAATGGTAAACGATACGTTTTTCAGCACATCGTACTCCCCGTCCGGATAGCGGAAGGTCAGATTGCGGAACTCGATTTTTCCATGGATGGACGGCAGATCCTGCACACCGCCGCGGTCCTTCACATCGACTTTTGCGTCAAGCAGTTCCGTAATACGATTTAAGGACGCTTTTCCACGGGATGTCTTCTCAATCAGCATGGAGACCGCCATGATCGGCCATACAACGGCCGAGAAATAGCCGATATACTCGACAAGCTGGCCGGCGTCGAAGCTTCCGCAGTAAACGAGATAGCCGCCGTAGCCTAAGATTACACAGATGACGGACTCGACGAACAGCGTTACCATAATATTCAGCAGTGTGGAAATTTTGGTATATTCTACGTTGATGTCCTCGTTCTCGCGGTTCAGTCTACGGAACATCATCAGCTCTTTCGTCTCTTTGACGAATGCTTGATGACAGCAAGACCGGAATAGTTTTCCTGCGCGAAATCGGACAGCTCGGAAAAGGCCGCCTGGCGCTCTTCCCACTTTTTCATCAGGTATTTGCCGAGCGTTGTGCCGGCGGCCATCAGAAATGCCATCGGGATCATGGAAAGGCCGGTCAGGAAGTGGTTCATGCGCCACATTTTGATCACGGCAAGCAGGCCTAAAAACAGCGCATCGCAGAACATCAGAATACCGTCGCCGAAGCACTCCTGCACGGTATCGAGATCGTTCGTGTAAAGACTCATCAGGTTTCCGACTTTGTTGTCCTGATAATACTCCTGGGACAGCTCCTTGCTGTGCGCGAACATGCAGGTACGAAGATCGGTCACCACGCGGATCGCGGAGCCGAAAAAGCAGACTCGCCACAGGAAACGGCCGACTACCATGACGATAATGGTAATAATCATGGGCCGGCAGACCTGATCCAGCAGAAATTCCATATCAAACACCGCCGCCTGGCCGTTGACCAGAACAGGGTCGCCGTTCATGCCGTTGATGACCATGCGGTACAGCTCCGGTATGAAAAGCTGGAAATAATCTACGAGAATCAGCGCTGCAAGACCGAGAATCAGAATGGGCGCATTCTTCAGGTAGTATTTGTTAATGTACTTTCCAAATATCATATATTTTCTCCCTCTTTTTGTTTTTGCCATTGTCTGCTATGATCTTTCTGACCATAACAGTCCTTCCCTTTTCCAAAGCGTTTTCGCCCCGGAATGCCTCCTTTCTTCTCCTGCATTTCACAGCTCCGATGCAATTTTAACAGAGATAAACAGAAGGAACTGGACTTTGAAAAATCCAATTCCTTCTGTTCCAATTCACATTCCTGCTCCAAAAGCGTTCCGCTTCTTCTTTGCAGGACACCGTTGTCCTGTGAATGTTTGTTCTATTTTTTAGTATACGGTTCTTTTTCTCTCCCGTCAAGCATTTCACGCGTTTTTCTGTTTTCTTTTTTATTTTTTGCCGTTTTCCGCTTTTTTTGCGCAAAATCTGCGCATTCCGGTAAAACAGTCAAAAGAAGAAAAGGCTGACGCCAAGTGTGATCCACCACGTTCTGGTCACGGCTGCAATCAGATATCCCACCAGGCAGACACACGCCGTAACGGCCGCATACTGCATCTGCGTCGATACGTGGTTCAGATGGTTACTCTGCGCACCCGCACTTGACATAACCGTCGTATCCGAGATCGGCGAAATATGGTCACCGCAGACCGCCCCTGCCAGGACGGCGGATACCGAGATAATCATCATCTCCAGATTTGTTCCGGCTGCGAACATGCCCGTTGCAATCGGCACAAGAATCGCGAACGTTCCCCAGGAGGTTCCCGTCGAAAAGGAAAGGAACACCGCCACGGCGAACAGCACCACCGGGATAAAAATACTTGCGGATGCATGGTCTCCCACGACGCTTCCGACAAACTGGGCCAGACCCATCGCATCACCGACGCCTTTTAAGGTCCACGCAAAGACGAGAATCGTAACCGCCGGAACCATCAGCTTGAAGCCCTCGGACAGGCTGTCCATAAAGCTCTTGAAGGTGATGACCTTCCGCGGCAGATACAGCGCCATCATAAACAGGATCGTCACGACGGAGGCAAAAATCAGACTCGTTTCTGCATCACATCCTGCGAACGCGGAAATCACATTGTCCGCGCCGCCGAGGAAGCCAGTGTAAACCATCGCTCCAATCGCTGATACAATCAGCACGGCAACTGGGAGCACGAGGTCGATGACTTTTCCGTTCGGATTGACCTCCTGCTCGGAAACCTGCTCAAACTCCTCACCTCCGGTCGTGAAAAGATCACCTTTGGCGGCATTATCCTCGTGGAGCTTCATCTGACCAAAATCAAAGCCGGTGTAGCAGATGTAAAAGACCATCGCAATTGTAAGGATCGCATACAGGTTATACGGAATTGTCCGCAGAAACAGCTGGAATCCGCTGATTCCCGCATCCGCCGGCACATACGAGTTGACGGCTGCCGCCCAGCTTGAGATCGGCGCGATAATGCAGATCGGCGCTGCGGTGGAGTCGATGATGTATGCGAGTTTCGCGCGGGAAACCTTGTGGCTGTCCGTGACCGGGCGCATGACAGAGCCGACTGTCAGACAGTTGAAATAGTCATCCACAAAAATCAGAACACCAAGCCCCATCGTTGCCAGAAGCGCACTCCGCTTCGTTTTGATCTTCGTCCCCGCCCATTTTCCATACGCCGTCGAGCCGCCGGATTTCGCCATCAGCACGACAACCATGCCAAGCAGGATATCGAAGATCAGAATGTTGATGTTCATGCTGTTCCGTAAAATTTCAAAGAAGCTTGTGAACGCATCCCACGGATGGAAGCCAGTGTACAAAAGGACACCGACTGCCGATCCGATGAACAGGGAACTGTAAACTTCTTTTGTTACAAATGCAAGCAGAATTGCAAGCAGCGGCGGGACGAGTGCCCACCAGGTTCCGATAAACATTGAACCATTCATGTCGTCTGTTTTCCCTTTCTGCTGTTAAGTTCGTTTACACTTCCGGCGTTACAATTTTTCCGGCTACTGCACATGCTGCCGCTGTCTTTGGAGATGCCAGATAAATTTCAACTTTAGAAGTACCCATTCTTCCAAGAAAGTTTCGGTTGTTCGTTGCTACAACACGCTCGCCGTCAGAGAGGATTCCGCCCGCTCTTCCGCAGCACAGGCCGCATCCCGGATGTGTAATCATGCGCCGGCCTCTGCCAGTGTATCGAGAATGCCCATTTTGCTTGCCTGCAGATAAATCTTGCGGCTTGCCGGTGTTACGATCAGTTTTACGTAGTCGGCTACTTTTTTGCCTTTTAAAACCTCGGCTGCCGCCTGCAGATCCTCGAGACGGCCGTTCGTACAGGAACCGATGAAGACCTGATCGATCGGGGTTCCCTCGAGAACGCTGGTATCACGGATCTTGTCTACCTGGGACGGGCATGCCATAACCGGCACAAAATCCTCGGCGCGGTAGGTGATGGTACACAGATATTTTGCATCCTCATCGCCTTTTAAGCTCTTCTGATAGTCATTGAGTTCGATCTCGCAGTATTCTGCGGTCTTCTCATCCGGGGTAAAAAGTGCACATTTGGCACCTGCCTCGATCGCCATGTTGGCAATCGTCATACGGCTTGCCACGGTCATATTTTCTACGGTGCTTCCTGAGAACTCCAGTGCGCGGTACGTTGCGCCGTCTGCACCGAGGTCACCGATCAGACGCAGGATAATGTCTTTTGACATCACATTTTTCGGCAGCTCGCCTTCGATGACAACTTTGATCGTCTCCGGCACTTTGATCCACATCGTACCCGTTCCAAGGATGCTCGCCATCTCTGTGTAGCCGATTCCGGAAGAGAATGCACCGACACAGCCGTATGTCGTCGTGTGGCTGTCGGTTCCGAAAACAACGTCGCCCGGTTTTACGTAACCTGCCTCTGTCATTAACTGATGGCAGATTCCGTCGCTTCTGTGTACGTTTTTCATGCCGTATTTCTTTGCAAATTCATCGCCTTTGTGGAAATGTCTCGTATCGTCCACCTGGCTTGCCGGAACGAGGTGGTCGTAGATCAGAACGACTTTATCCGGGTCCCACAGTTTGGTAAAGCCCATCTCCTCGAATTTATCGCCGACAAACGGGATGAAGATATCATGAATCATGACTCTGTCCACGTTGACCGTCACAATGTCGCCCGGTTTTACGTCTTTTCCGGTGTTGTGGCGGATGATTTTTTCAATTACTGTATTGCCCATCGTTTCTTCCTCCCGCTCTTAATCCAATCCGTTGCGCTTGCGCATTGCCTTTACCAGGCCGCCTGCCTGAATGATATCCATCAGGTTCTCCGGCAGAGCTGCGATCGGGTATGTTTTTCCGTTGTAATCAACATGCTCATTCATCTTGACGGTGATGGCGTCGCCCTCTTTGATATCGTCGTGCAGATCCGGCTGCTCGATCAGAAGAAGGCCGTTATTGATGGAGTTGCGGAAAAAGATCCGAGCAAAGGATTTCGCGATAACGCAGGAAATGCCGAGCGCCTTGATGATCTCCGGTGCCTGCTCTCTCGAGGAGCCGCAGCCGAAGTTCTTTCCTGCCACGATGATGTCGCCCTTTTCAATCTGTCCGGCCAGTTCCGGGCGGAGCGGGGAAAAGCCGTACTGTTTCATATCGTCAATTGTCTTTAAAGCAAGATACTCGGTCGGGATAATGATATCGGTATCAATATCGTCTCCAAGCACCCATACTTTTCCTGTAAATGCTTCCATATGTTTATTCTCCCAAAAATATTATGTATCCCTCAAAGAAAATGGTCAGATCTGATCTGCCGTCGCAATCTTTCCGGCAATCGCGGATGCGGTTACCGTAGCAGCGGATCCCAGGTATACTTTGGAGCTTGGATGACCGGCACGTCCCTTGAAGTTACGGGTTCCGGTGCTGATCAGCACTTCGTTCTCACCGATGACACCCTGGCAGCTTCCCCAGCAGACGCTGCAGTTCGGGTTCATCACAATGGCTCCTGCCTCCATGAAGGTATCGATGATACCCTCTTTTAATGCCTGACGGTAAATCGTCTGACTCGCCGGAACGACAAGGAAACGGACGCCCTCTGCGACTTTCTTTCCGCGGATGATCTCTGCGCCGACGCGGAGATCTTCGATTCTTCCGTTGTTGCAGGATCCAAGGAATGCTTCATTGATCGGCGTTCCGCAGGTCTCTTCTGCCGGAACAACGCGGTCTACGAAATCCGGTTTTGCAACAACCGGGCGGACTTTGGAAAGGTCAAAGGTGTACTCTCTGACGTATTTTGCGTCCGGATCGCTGTGAAAGATTTCTTTTGGCTCTCTTCCGTGCTCTTTCAGGTACTCGATGGCTTTCTCATCTGCCTCAAAGATACCGGTCTTGGCGCCGGCCTCAACTGCCATGTTGCAAAGTGCCATACGGTCGCTGATGCTTAAAGTCTTTGCACCCTCACCGGTAAACTCCATCACCTGGTAGTTGCATCCGTTTGCGCCGACCTCGCCGATGATGGTGAGGATCAGGTCTCTCGCATAAACGCCCTCCGGCAGTTTTCCTACAAGATTGAATTTTACGCTTTCCGGTACGAGTACCCAGGAAGTTCCCGTTACCATGCCGTACAGGAAATCGGTACAGCCGACACCGGTGCCGAATGCGCCGAGTGCTCCGTAAGAGCAGGTATGGCTGTCAGCACCGAAAATCAGCTCGCCCGGGCGGACATAGTTCTCAATCATCACCTGATGGCATACACCTTTTCCTTCCCAGAAGTCAATGTTGTTCTCTCTTGCAAAATCACGCATCTTTTTCTGGGATGCTGCTGTTTTCGGGCTGTCGGACGGCACGTTGTGGTCGACGATGAAAACGAGCTTTTTCGGATCCGCAATGTGCGGGTGGTTTAATTTATTGCGATACATATCAACCGTCAGATGAGTAGTTCCGTCGTTGCTCATCAGACGATCCAGTGTTACGGTGTGGATATCTCCCGGCTTTACTTCCGGAACGCCGGCTGCAGCGGCGATAATTTTCTCTGCAATTGTCATTCCCATGGTTCTTACTCCTCCTCGCGGTTCAAAGAGGCAATCAAGCCTCCCTGATTCAGTATGTTCTGCATATATTCCGGCAGTTTGGTGCAGGTGTACGTTTTGCCGTTCACCTCTGCGGTTCCCTCGGACATATGGAGGACCATGGTGTCCCCGTCTTCTACGGCATCCGGCAGGTCTTTACAGACAATCGCCGGCAGACCGATGTTGATGGCATTGCGGAAAAAGATTCTGGCGAAGGATTTTGCGATGACTGCCTGCACACCCAGTGCTTTTAAAACACCCGGTGCCTGCTCTCTTGAAGAACCGCAGCCGAAGTTTTCTCCTCCTACGACAAAATCTCCCGGTTTTACTTTTTTTGCAAAGTCCGGATCTAACGATTCAAACGCATGACCTTTCATCTCATCCAGATTCGGCAGAAGCAGATACTGGGACGCGATGATCTGGTCTGTATCAAGGTCATTATGAAATTTAAAAATTTTACCCTGTTCCATTTTCTTTCGTTCCTTTCGCATAAAAATTCTGACAAAATCTATTGTAACACAAAAGATATGGTTTGCAAAAGGAAAAAAAGCAAAAAATATAGGCCGCCTCACCTTTTTCCGGTAAGACGGCCTGAAATGCTTCTTTAGTGGGTCGTTCCCATTGCCTCTTTTACTTCTTCTTTGTTGGTTACGACTGCCTCGATGCAGTATTCCAGAGATTTTGCAATCGTTTCCAGCGGCATGCTTGCATGGTGCTTGCTTTTCCGACTACCTGCTCGCATGCGAACGGTACGTGGATGAAGCCTGCGCGGATGTTCGGATATTTCGTTGCGCACAGGTGAAGCACATTGTACATGACGCAGTTGCATACGTAGGTGCCTGCGGTGAAGGATACGTGGCACGGAAGGCCGTGTTCGCGGACGTTCTGAACCATTGCTTTGACCGGAATCGTTGCAAAGTATGCGGTCGGGCCGTCTGCCTGCAGCGGTTCATCGGACGGCTGCTCTCCGGCGTTGTCCGGGATTCTTGCGTCTGCAAGGTTGATGCCGACTTTCTCTACGGTTACGCATGCGCGTCCGCCTGCCTGTCCGACATCGATGACAACGTCCGGATTGTGCTCTTTGATGGCTGCTTCCACGCAGGAAATACTTCTGGTAAACTCGGTCGGGATCTCAACTTTTACGATCTCTGCTCCGGCGATGGTATCCGGCAGAAGTTTGATGGCCTCGAATGCCGGGTTCACGCTCTCTCCTCCAAATGGGTCAAATCCTGTTAATAAAACTTTCATCGTCTTTTCTCCTTTTGTCTCTTAATTTTTGTCTCCTGGTTCTGTCCTTTAGTATAACACAGGCTCGGGTGCAATAATCTTTCCCCGGTCCATAATCTGACGGTTATCGGTAAAAATATCGGGTTCCCGGCAGACCAGGTCGAAGTGGCCTTTCGCATTCTGCACGCCGCCGAGCGCGATATTGCGTCCAAGCCCTACGTGGAAAGTTCCATACGCGGATTCATCCTCAATGTAGCAGTTGCCGAGGCAGTTCGAGCACGAATTCAGTCCGATGCCAAGCTCTCCTGCGATATAAATCCGTGGATCGAAATATTTCTCCATGTACTTCTTTAAGCGGATGCCGGTCGGTGTCTCCTCGATATCGACATATGTTGTAACTGTAACCAGCGGTTGGATTCGTCATCCAAAATCCGCCGTTTTCCGCACTGCATCATGAATTCAATTCTACTAAAATATTCAAAAGATATCAACCTGTTTCTGATTTTTCTATGAAATTTGCACAATTCTTCCAATAAAAATCAATTTTGCGTCCGTACTGTCTGAAAATTTTGTGGAAAATTTCTTTTTCCTCAAAAAGAAAAAGAGGCGTTCACAGCCAGCAGAAACATTTCTTTCCTGCGGACCGTGACAGCCTTTTTGCCGTCTTTCTTTTTCTTATTTCCAGACCGTATCGTAGTTGATCGGTTTATAGAATGCTTTTTCCCGGCTCTCATGATCATCCGGACGGTTGCCGAGAAGCCACATGGTTTTAGTTGCGACTGCCTCCGGGGTCATATCGTATGACTCGAGAATGTTGCACAGAGTTTTCATCTCATGGCCGACTTCATAGACGGTCATATCGCTTCCCTCGTGAGAAACCTGGGTACACATGATGATGAGTTTTTCCGGGTACTTCTGGCAGAGCTCGTAAAACGGCTCCTTGATGCTCGCCGGAATACCGCCGACACCGAAGCTCTCCACAATGATCGCATCATAGTGCTCAAAAATCGCCGGAAGCAATACCGGGCTGATTCCCGGGATCAGTTTCAAGAGAAAAACGTTATCGCTTAAGTTTTCATAAAAACGAACCGGCTTTTCATACGGCAGCATCGGCAGATACCGCAGAATCCGGCGGTCCTGTATTACCGCAAGGTACGGGAAATCGATGCTGGAAAAGGCATTGTAGCTCTTCGTCCGCACCTTCTTCGCGCGCGTTCCCGCGATGACTTTTCCGTCGAACACAATCTGTACACCCTGGGATGCATCATCACAGGCGTAATAAAAGCTGTCGGACAGGTTTGTCTTTGCATCCGTGATATCCAAATTGATCGGCCGCTGTGCTCCGGTGATGACGATCGGCTTTTCCGAATTCTGAATCATATAGGAAAGCGCCGCCGCGGTGTACGCCATCGTATCAGTTCCGTGCGCGATGACGAAACCGTCGTAATCCTCGTAATGCTCCTTCGCCACTTTCACCAGCGTGCTCCAGTTCTCCGGAACCACATTCGAGCTGTCCAGATTAAACGGATTCACCGCCGTAATCTCACAGAGGCCTTCCACCTCCGGAATATAAGACAATAACTCCTCCGGCGTAATCTGCGGAGTCAGACCATTTTCCGTCTTCTTCGAAGCGATTGTGCCGCCGGTTGCGATAAATAAAATCTTTTTCAATGTAAATCACTCCTGTTTTCTCGTTTGGTAACAAGTTTTCTTTATCTTAGCAGACTTTGGGGACGGCGTAAATGATGAATTTGGAAATCGAGAAACCAATCCTTTCCATTGACGCGAAAAATTCCGTTTGCTATACTGAATTTTAGACACAGAAAATCCTTATCTACGAATTTTACATTCAGAAAGCCAGGCTTCCTATGAATCATGAAAATCATCCCGGTCATCCATATCTTTATTCTTTTCTTCTTGTTTTCGGTCTGACGCTGATCTGCGCTCTGCTTGCGGGATCTTCGTATTGATCGGAGCGTGAAAAACAGGAAGCTGCCGAACAGCGCAGAATCCAGGAGCTGCATAATGAATTTCTGACTCAGAAAGATTAAACACATGTTAAACATACGTGAAACGCCCTTTACCGGCTACGCCTTCAGCAACACCTTCTGCCCGCAGACCGGGATTTCCTCGAGATACTTAAAATACCACTTCTTCCTCCGCGCCGAATACCGCACCACCACCGGAATCCAGCAATTTTCCACTTTCAGATACACATACTGCCCGGAAGCCACTTCCACCTCGCCGTTCTGCTGCTCTACAAATGCACGGTTTTTCTTTATTTTTACAATGCCTTTCGTCATAATGATCATCCTTTCTGAACGGGTTTGAAAAGATACTCTACCTGTATTGTATGCAGAGGGGATAGGAAATTTCCACTTTTCAGGGGCAAAAAAACAGGACACGGGATTCCCCCATTGTCCTGTTCTCCTTTTATCACACACCTGCTTACCCCTCAGCATCGTTCTGCTGCCAAACTTTATCGCTCGAATCAGAACAGCTGCCCCAGCAGTTTCAGCTTTTCCTTTTTGGGGAATGCGGCTTCAAATTTTTCAAAAGCTTCCGGGTTCTTCTCACAAATAAAATTCCCTCTGCCAGCGTCGTTTTTCTCGCATCCACATGGGCGAGAATGCCTAATGCCAGTTTCTTGGTCTGTTCCATATTTTTTTCATCCTGTCTGTGCTTTTTTCAGGCAGCCACATTCCCAGCAGCCCGACTCACTGATTATCGTAACACGTAACCTCTCTTTGTGAAACCCCGGAGTCAAAAGCAAAAAATCTCAAAACCAGTTGCTCTTGTTCTCCTGGTTTTGAGATTTTTTATGCTGTGTATCTTTTATTTTTCACCCGCCATCGGCTGATGGTCTGCAATTTTCAGAAAAACAAATCCAAGTGCAAAGAAAACCGCCAGACATGCAACCGCTACGTTGATCGTTCCTCCCGCCAGCTTTACAACTGCAATGACTACAGATCCAAGGAAGGAAGCGCCCTTGGCAAAAATATCGTAGATGCCAAAATATTCTCCCGAATTCTCCGCCGGAATAATTTTGGAATAATACGACCGCGACAACGACTGAATCGATCCCTGAAAGCATCCCACTCCAAATGCCAGAATCGCAAAGTGCACCAGCGTCCGCAGTGTCAGCGCATAGAGGCAGATGACAAAATAGCCTGCGATGCAGATCAGAATCAGGGATACCGTATCTTTTTTCCGCGACAGTTTTGCAAAAAACAGAGATCCTCCAAAAGCGACAACCTGCGTGGCAAGCAGGAAAACAACCTGTCCGACCGTATTCAGGTTCAGATCGGTTCCGATGTTGATGCAGTTGTCAATGATAGTTCCGACCCCATCAATATAGAGAAAGAATCCAATCAGAAAGAAAAATACTTTCCGGTCCGAAACTGCGATTTTTTTCAGAGTTCTGAATATTTTTCCAAATGTCTGACCGACGGTAACCGTTCTCATTTCCACGTAATTCTTCTGCCGATACTCCTTCAGCAACGGCAGCGTCACCACCAGCCACCAGAGAGCCGTTACGCAAAAGCCAATCATCTTAGAGACAAAATCCGGCAACACCCCGACCATATCCGGCCCCAACACATAAGCAATCAGTGCTACAAGAAACGGAATGCAGGATCCCAGGTATCCCCACGCATAGCCATAGGAGGATACCTCATCCATACGTTCCTCCGTTGTCACATCATTCAACATGGAATCGTAAATCGTCAGCGATGCATTATAGCAGACTCTTGTCATAATATAAATGACCAGAAACAGCACCCAGCTCGTTGCAACGCCATTCAGCACACATCCTGTGATGCCAAGACCTGCCGTTGTGGTAAAAAAGATCTTTTTCTTATCCTTACGATCCGCCAGCACACCGCAGACAGGACCGATCAGTGCCACCACCACCGTAACAATGGAAATGGCAATCGAATAATACGCCGTCGCCTGATCCGAACTGATTTTTCCCGGCCCTGTACCGATTGCCAGACTCTTAAACCAGATCGGAATCAGCGAACAGGCAAGCATAATAAATGCCGAATTTCCCACATCATATAAAACCCATGCAAACTCCTGCTCCGTCAGATTTCGAAACACTTTTGTCCGATGAAGAGCACGAAACAGACCACTCATACTCCAATCCCCACTTTCTTTTATTTTGTCATGCAGTATCAGTGTAGCATAGATTTCTTGATATTCAAAGTATTTTTTATATGAAAACAGGCAAAATCATTTGCGAAACGCCAGTTTTCCCATCCTTCCATGATCCGCCGGAAATTTCACAGCAGATCATTTCGATTTTTCAGATTAATGCCGGTGTCTGCGCCAAAACGGAAAGGATCGCAATCACCGCAAAAATCACAGCAGCTGCCACTGCAGCAATCATAATTTTTCTTTTCATAGCATACCTGCTTTCTCTATCATGTTTGCGGAATATTTTGTTTTCGTAATCATATCTTTTTTCCTAAAGATATTATACCCTATGCATAGGAATACATCAAACTTTTCCAGTCCAGGCCATTTCCAGACAGCTTTTAAAAACAGTCTGGCATGACTCCAAACGATTACAGGCGCAGGCGGTCATAACCGTCTGCGCCTGTAGTCGTTTTCACTTTTTTTTGCAGATGTTTTATAAGAATCTGATTACTATTTTTTTATTTCTCTGCTATACTTATGCTAAGATACCAGACACGCTCTTGCACCGGCCTGGCAGTCCGTACATTGAGAAAAAATAAGAAAGCAGAGGATCAAAGAGATGACGAAAATCCCAAACAGACTTCACAAATACGTGCCATCTATGCTGCTGTTTCTGCTGTTTGAAGCAGTGGCAGTTACGCTGTGGCTCACAAAGGACAATTTTTTCTATCTGCTGAATTTCAGCTACATCGGAGCCTGCCTTGGGCTTGGAACGGCACTGTTTACCGCCGGGAAACGGTATGCCCGGCATTTCGTCCAGTTGGCGGTGGGCAGCTATATGTTGCTGTACCTTGGCGTGATTTCCCGTGAAAATATGCAGATCGAAGGTTCTGGTACTACCTGTTTCTCGGCGTTTTCGAAGCAGCAACTATCCACTACGCGGTTGCAAAAATTTTCGGACCGTTGCTTTTTGGGCGTGGCTGGTGCGGTTACGCCTGCTGGACAGCTATGGTGCTGGACTTTCTGCCCTACAATCAGCCGCAGAAGCCACGAAAAGAAAAGCTGGGCTTCCTTCGCTATGTGATGTTTCTTCTGTCTCTGGCGTTGGTGTCTGGGCTGTTTCTGATGCATGTGGCACATCTGGAGCAAATCATGTTCTGGCTTTTCCTGGCCGGAAATGCGCTTTATTACCTTGTCGGTATTGTGTTCGCCTTCCTGTTTCAAGATAACCGGGCATTCTGCAAGTACCTGTGTCCCATTACGGTTTTTCTCAAACCTATGAGCTATTTTTCTCTTCTGCGCGTCCACTGTGATGAGGATAAGTGTGTCCATTGCAGGAAGTGTCTGCAGGTCTGCCCCATGAACGTGGAGGTTAATAAGGAAACCCGCAAGCGGAAAAACGGAACAGAGTGTATTCTCTGCTATGAATGCACGAAAGTTTGTCCCTCAAAAGCACTGCATTAACCGTTTTTCTCTTCCGTAAATTTATTCCTCGCTTCAGCCGTCAGATCATTCAGCTCAGAGAAAACAGCGTGGCAATTAATTCCTTCTCTTCCTCTTCGGTCGGCAGATCTGCCATATCCATCCATCGTTCATATTCTCCGGCAAATCCTCCGGCAGCCATTGCTCCATGCGAAAAGACGATACAGCCAGAAGTACGGATTGTCGCCACATCCGGACCCAGCGGATTCATAAAACCGATCCCTTAATTACCTATACATAATTTTACCTGATTTTTCATGGATCGTATATACTAATGGTTGGAAATCCCCCTGTTATAACAAAATTCCAATCATTATCATACCATATATAGTACATTAATGATTGGAATTATCTATATCTTCTTTTAGCATTCTACTGCTACCTTAATTACACCGTCCCGCTTACCTTCAAAGAGTTCATAGGCTTCCTCTATCCTTTCTAAGGGATAGGTATGGGTGATAAGCGGCTCTGTGTTCAGTTTTCCCTCTGCAATCAACCGTAATGTTTCTTCACAGTCACAGCCATCCACCCCTCCGGTTTTAAAGGTAAGATTTTTTCCATACATATCCGGAAGCGGCAGGATTTGTGCCTGATCATAAAGAGCAACCACCGTCACCAGACCATTGGGTCTCGCGCATTCCCAGGCCAGACGGAAGGTAGCTTCCGCCCCCGCAACCTCCAGCACAACGTCAGCTCCCCCATGATCGCTGTTTGCCCGTACAAACGCTTCACACTTCTCCGGAGAAACCAACAAAATCTCCGGATAATGCTGTCGGATAAACTGCAGACGATTTTTATCCTTTTCACACACAATAATCCGTCTTGGTTTTTTCAGCATTACCGAAAGCAGGGTACAGATACCGGTGGGGCCGGCTCCGATGATCAGCACCGTGTCCTGCTCTGAGATCTCTGAAATACGCGCTGCCCAGTAACCGGTAGCCAGAACATCGCCCACCAGCAATGCCTGTCGATCCGTAACGCCATCCGGAATCTTATTCAGTCCCTGATCTGCAAAGGGCACACGCACATATTCCGCCTGGCCGCCATCAATCCGGCAGCCCAGCGCCCAACCGCCATTTTCATCTGTACAGTTATTCACATACCCTTTCTTGCAGAAAAAGCATTCACCGCAGAAGGTCTCCACGTTTACTGTCACCCGGTCTCCCGGTTTTACCTTGGTAACTGCCTTTCCAACCTCTTCCACAATCCCCACCATCTCATGGCCAACCGTGATCCCGGGTACTGCCCGCGGAACGCTGCCATGCTTGATATGCAGATCGCTGGAGCAAATGCTGGCGAGTGTCACTTTGACAATAGCATCCCGCTCCTGCATCAGGGTCGGTTTTGGCTTCTCTCTTAATTCGAATTTTCCTTTTGAAACGTAGGTATACGCCTGCATATTTCTATTTTCCTCCACGTTTTTTATAATCCTCATCTATACGTTTTTTCCAGTCTGCGTTCAACGGGGCACTGCACCGGACAGAGCTGATTGCTTCGCTGACCACCTCATAATTCAACGCAGTTCCTTCGCTGTCGCACTGATAGTTGACTGCACGGTCTGCACCGATTCCGAACTGGCTTGCGGTCTCTACCGCGTCAATATTAGCACCGAGGAACAAAAACTCCCAACCGTATTTCGCTTTCTGCCGCTCGATCATCTGCCTCACTTTTTCGCTGTTGTACCGGCGGCTGGCATTTTCCATTCCGTCCGTAGTGATTACGAACATGGTGTGTTCCGGTACATCCTCCGGTCTTGCATACTTATGAACATTTCCAATGTGATGAATCGCACCGCCGATGGCATCTAAGAGCGCTGTGCATCCGCGAACTGTATAATCCCGGTCGGTCATCGGTCGGATTTTCTTTACATCTACACGGTCGTGCAGGACTTCACTCACATTGTCAAACAGTACCGTTGAGATCAATGCTTCGCCCTCTGCTTTTTTCTGCTGCTCAATCATAGAATTGAATCCGCCGATGGTGTCCCGTTCCAGTCCGTTCATGGAACCGCTGCGGTCTAAGATAAAAACGATCTCTGTTAAATTCTTTCTCATATGCTTGTCCTCCTCCAAAAAGATCTCGCCCTTGCGGGCTCGCTGTCGCGGTATTCGCCAAGGTTTCGAGCAAGCTCGAACTTTGGCTCATTACACGCGCATATGGCTGCTCGGTTTTGTACCTTACAGTCATAGTATAGCGATTTTCTTTTGTGGAGTGGTCGCATGGAAAGCGACATTTCTTTGTTCTTATGCTCCGATCAGACTCTGGTCAAAGGCAAACAGTGCCTCGTTAATTTCATACACATTATAGTTTCCCCGTTCGACAAAATATTCTACAATGATGTCAAATTTACTTGAATGGGACAATGTGAATCCTGCCTTGCCGAGCATCTCCTGCATCTGGGCAAGCGGCAGCTCCAAAGCGAGGGCAAATGCCAGCACCGTAGGTTTGGATGGCTTATAGAATCTATCCGAACGGATTTTTGAGAAGAGCTTCCTGTCAATATTTGCTTTCTTGTAGCACTGTGCATCCGTCATACCGCTTTCCTCAATCTTTCGAAGCAGCATTTCTGAAAAGCTCTCATCCATCTGCCCCAGCGCCTCTTCCAGAGACTGACTGCTGCAGGATTTACAAATTGCTTCGGGCGGCAGCGGGACAGATGCAGCTTCAAAGCAGGATTCCTCTTGCCATGCTTCGGAACACCGACTCTGTTCTGCCCTCCTGTCGGTATGTTCTTCCACATACCTGTCATCTATGTACACTGCGATGTCATCAAACAGCTTTCCGCTAATCTGATATGTCTTTCGGTCAAAAATAACGATATAGACCATCATCTCGTTTTCCAGCAAAAATTCGCTGATGGTATCGACTGCAACCTTCAGAGCCTGGTCTTTTGGATAGCCGTAAACACCGGAGGAAATCAGCGGAAAGGCTACAGACTGACAGCCATTTTCTTTCGCCAGATTCAAAGATGTCCGATAACAGGATTCCAGAAGCTCCTGCTCCCGATGCCTGCCATCCCGCCAGCGCGGACCGACTGCATGGATCACATATTTGCAGGGCAGACGGTATCCCTTTGTAATTTTTGCACTGCCGGTTTCGCAGCCATGCAGCGTACGGCATTCTGCAAGCAGTTCCGGTCCGGCCGCACGATGAATGCAGCCGTCCACACCGCCGCCGCCCAAAAGGGACGTGTTGGCAGCATTGACGATTGCGTCAACGTTCATTTTTGTAATATCGTTTCTGATCATTTGCAACGGCATGAAGCACCCCTCCCATTCGTTCAGCAGTTGAAAATCAACATTAGTAAATAAAATATCCCATAACATAAGCTTCTTTAAAAACACTTTGATTCTTGACTCTAGGAACTTTATCGAGATATTCCATGTCATTACTTGCAATCTTAACTCTTTTTAAGTTAAGATGCAATATTTGAGTTAAAAGTAGTTGAAAATCAACATTATTAAAAATCATTTTCGAAAAAAGTCCGATGTAGCATGAGCATTACACCCACACTGCACCGGACATTCCACATCATCAACTGCTCTGTCTATTTTCTTCTTCCTGCTCATGCAGCTGCTCTTTTTTCTACTCGTCCCCTTTCAGGATTTCTTTGCCACAATGTCAAGTGATGAATTAAAAAAAGACAAGCAACATCAAAGAAAAATTTCTTTCACAGCACTTGCCTTTTTCTATTATATTATCGTTATAAAAGCTCCTACTTGAATGCTTACAAACTGTTCTTCAAAATCTCCAATACCTCATCATGATTCAACACCTTATATCCACCTTCCATGATGATGGTTCCATTTGCAATACCATGCAACATTTCTTCTGTTGCCCCCAACTCATGGAGATTCATTGTAAGTCCCAGTTCTTTCATCCAAACTTCCATACAGGAAAGCCCTTCTCTGGCAACCTGTTCATCAGCTTTTCCAGCAGGATTGACCTCCCACACATTCACAGCAAAACGGCAAAACTTGCTAAGACCATAAGGCATAATATACCGATATTGAACTTATTATAAATGAATCTATATCACCTGAAATGTTTTCCATTTTCCGGACTTCTGCCTCCAGAAGAAAATGACCGCCCGAATGCTCCAGTCACAAACCATTGCAATAGCAATCCCGATCACGCCCATTTTCAAAACAATTCCCAAGAGCCATGATAAAAGCAGACGCACCGCTATCGTGGAGATAACCGAAACATACATGGTAAATTTCACATCACCCGCTGCCCGCAGCCCATTACTAAGCGCACCGGAAAAGGGATATGCTGCTGCATTAAACACGTTATGGATTAAAACCAGCCAGATTACAAGCCGTTTGGTCTCCGGCTGCAAAGCATAAAATTTCATAAAGAATGGAGTCAGAAGAAAAATCAAAAGATTCCATGCCGATGAAATCAGCAATGTGATTCTTGTCAATCTCTTAAAATAATGCTCCGCAGCATCTGCATCCCCATTTCCCATACACTGTCCAATGACCGTTATAAATACGGGACCCATAGCGACTCCCGCCAGCGCAGCCAATGACCAGATACTTTGTGCAACACCATTTGCAGCAATCTGATATGTTCCAAAAAGTGCAACGATACCGCTTAATGCTACTTTGACTAACTGGAATATACCGTTTTCCATCCCATTTGGAATAGCGATTTTTAGAATTTGTTTCATGAAATCCACATTCCACCGGAAAATCCACTTGCAGCGATAGAACACTTCATTTTTTCTCTGAAAACAAAGTACTGTAATCATCACGGCTGAAAATGTCCGAGCGATCAGTGAAGGGTATGCAACACCTGCAACACCTGCACGCAAAACAAGTACACCAATGAAATTTCCAATAACATTGATGATATTGGAAATTACCGACAAATACATGGTCACACTGGTTTTTCCAATACTGCGAAAAAGGGCAGCGCCAGCATTGTAAACCGCCAATGCCGGATAGGAATATGCAGAAATCCTAAGGTATGTAATACAAGAGTGCATCACAGAATCTTCCACTTTACCGAACATCAGACGAAGCATCCCTTCATTTCCAATTAGAACCATCACTACGATCAGTATGGAAAAAATCGCAGAAAATGAAAGAAGCTGACTGGCGGATTCTCCAGCGTCATCATTTTTCTTTCTACCAATATACTGGCTGATCACAACCGCCCCTCCAGATGCCAATGCTGTAAACAGATAAATAAAAATAGTATTGAACTGATTTACCAGTGAAACACCGGATACTGCCGCTTCTCCTGCGTAGCTGACCACCAGTGTGTCCGCCATCCCTACAAGCATTATCAGCAGCTGCTCTAAAAACAGGGGAATAATCATAGCCATCAACTTCTCGTTTGAAAACAGAGTTGTTTGCTGATTCACGCCTTTTCCTCCTCTTATTGTTATTTTTTTGTTTTACAGATCATATAATCGATTGCATCAAGTGACTGCTGCTTTTCATGTACCTCATCAAGCAATTTGTACCGATATTTTCGCAACATCCTTATCTGCATTTCTTGATCTTCGCATCCTGAAATTTTTGCGATTTCTTCTTTGCTTAATCCGGCGTTTATACGGGAATCATAATCCGGTTTCATGAAATGGCACTCCCTCCTCAATAAAAAATATAGGTGCAGAAATTAAAGCTGTTTGCTTTATCTCTACACCTATATTATAATTTTCTAATTGAATTATATCAAATACTTAGTTTTTATGGTTTGTCCATGCCTAAAAAGCATTGAATATGTTTGATGAATTTTGTGGTTGCTAAGCTAAACGGCTGACCACGTTTCCATGCTAATACACTTGTTGCTGTAAGTGGCGGATCAAGCGGTCTGAATGTAACCTTTGATTGATTCCAGAACGGTACAGCCCCTTCAATCACCAATGAATATGCCAAGCCTCCATTCACCATAATTGCGCTGTTCGTACTTAAATTGCTGGTAAAAACAATATCCAGTTTCTCATAGTAGTTGCCAAACCAACTTGCCAACTCACTCTGCACATTCATACGCCTAGGAAGAATCAAAGGCAGTACAGACAAATCTTTTGCGCTTACCGTTTCTTTCTTGGAGAGTGGATCATCCGATTTCATCAGAACCACCCATTTTTCCCTTATATTCAAGCGAATAAATTCATATTTTTCCATATCAACCGGCTCAAGAAGCAAACCAATATCCAGTAGTCCCTTCTCCATTTGTTCCTTTACCAAATCTGCTGTGGCTGTAAAAATGTCAAAAGTAACACGGGGATATTTCCGACGAAAGGACTCAATTATTTTAGGAAGAAGTTGTACAGCAGCAATTTCTCCACACCCAATGGAAATTTTACCTTCCACCTGTTCCTCTTGCTCCACTAATTCTTTTTCTGTCTTATCTACAAGCTGCAAAATTTCTTCCGCACGACGGCGAAGAAGTATTCCTTCATTTGTCAATTTGATTTTCCGTGTCCCTCTATCAAACAGCTTTACACCAATATCTTCCTCCATCTGTGCAAGCTGACGTGAAAGTGTCGGCTGCGTGATATGTAAAACTTCTGAGGCTTTTGTGATACTTTCTTCCCTTACTACAGTCAGAAAATATCGAAGAACTCTAATTTCCACGAAAAATACCTCCCAAATTCATCATGCTTAATAAGTATATTATAACGTATCTATACTCGAAAGGCAATAAAAAACATCTGCTCATCGTATGCTTACCGGTAATATAATTTTATGTAAAACTTGATAAACACCTATCATTTAATCGTTCTGTCTACATTGTAGAGCGGGGAAAATCGAAAAACAATGGACGGAGTACAAGTCCTTCCAAGAGGGATAAGAAAACTTCTGAATGGGTAAACAGTGCTAAAAAAGGTTCTGACATTGAAGCACAGCTCCATGTCAGAACCCATTTATTTCACAAATTATTTTTTTGGGTTGCGTCGCCCGCTGTTTTCCGAGCCACGCACTTCCTCATGGTAAAAGTAATTCACAATGACCGGGTGCCCAGGCTCTGCCCGGCCGTAGGGCAGCTCGTTGTCCACGAAGGGACAGCTGTTTTCTTTCGCCAGCCGTTCCGCTTGATCCTCCAAACCACGGAAGTAGCTTCTGTCTCCCTTGTTGTAGATAGCGTCGTACAGCGGAACCAAGTCAGGATATTTTTTACAAATATAGTCCATGATGTCTTTTTTGAATCCGCCTCGCAGATTTAGATTTTCTAACCATATCAGGTCGCATTGATTTCTGACCTGATGGAAGATAGCCTCAAAATCCGTGATACCCGGAAAGACAGGGGCAATAAAGCAGACGGTGCGAATGCCCGCATCATAGATCTGCTTCATGGCATCCAGCCGTCGCTTGATGCTGACGGCATTGTCCATATCATTTTTAAAGCCTTCGTCCAATGTATTGATCGACCAAGAGACCGTGACCTTTCCCAATTTTTTCAGAAGGTCGATGTCACGGATTACCAAATCCGACTTGGTACAGATGAGAATTTCTGCCTCACTGCCCCGGAGCTGTTCAAGAAGCTTTCGGGTGTTCTGAAACTGAGCCTCCTGGGGCAGATATCCATCGGTCACTGAACCGATGACTACGCGCTGCCCTTTGTATTTTTGCGGATTTTTGATTGCTGGCCAATGTTTCACATCCAGGAATGTCCCCCACGGTTCGGTGTGCCCGGTAAATCGCTTCATAAACGAGGCGTAGCAGTATTTGCAGCCATGGGTACAGCCCACATAAGGATTGACGGAATAGCCTCCCACCGGCAGGGCGGATTTTGTCATAATATTTTTGGTTTCTACATCCTGAATCAGAATGCTGCTCTCTTTTACTTCTGTCATGTCTTCTGTTCCTCCAATACCCGGTAAAAAGCCAGGGGAAATTCTTGTACCATCTGTGCCTCTCCCATGATAGGAAGCAGATCTTCCTTCATAAATACAGGGATGCCAAGCTCATGGGCCTGATGTGTCAGGTTCCACACCCATTCCGGTTTCGATACGGCTTTGCCCTTCCTATGTCCGGTCTCAGTCCCAATGACGATCCACTCAATTTAATACAAACGGCCACCGCTGATGCCTCCTTTCCGTTTTAAGATTTAGCCTTCTACCGCAGGCGCAACTTTCCCGAAGCCGTTCCAGGCATACAGCCCCTTCTTGTCCTCATCGCCCAGGAACTTGTCCACCTGACATATGTGCAGGATATGGTCGCCAACTTCCACCGACTGCTGCAGGGTGGCCACCATCGCCAGACGAGTATCCACCGGAATCTGGATATCACTGCCATCCACAGCCATCATCTCGATGTTGTTGGCGGCCACCTTGTCGGTCTCGGCACCGGTAGATGCTCCGCAGGCCATTACTGCGCCTGCCAGACTCTCACCGGGAACAGTGACAATGACTTTGCCGGTCTCACGCACACGCTTGCCGGTGTGGGACTGTTTGCCAGTGGCGAAGCCACCATAGGCGGATTGAAGGAGAGGTAAGACACAAAGCAAATGGGAGCCAGGTTCGTAGAACCATCCTCCTTTTTAGAGCAGATCAGTGTCAGCGGATTGGGGGAGGTCAGAACAGTAGCCTCCATAATGTTCAGTTCTTTCATAAAATTCAGACCTTTCTAAGAGATTTCAGTCGTTGACTGTATGGCCAACCAGTGATATATTTATTATATCTGATAGTAATTTTTGTTCAAGTACGCAAATTATTTATACCTGGTATCAAAAAATATACTGCAAAAGACGAGGAACGATCCAATTATGACTTATGAAGAATTCAAAGAAAAGGTTGGCAGTGTCATTCTAACCGGCGAGGGAAACTGCCCGGTCACGCCGGTGGTTCAAATGCTGCAGGGCAAATGGAAACTCCAAATTCTCTATGAACTGTGCATCAAGTGTCCTATGCGGTTTGGGGAACTGAAAAAAGTTCTCAAACCCATTACCAACACAGCTCTGACCAACGCGCTGAAAGAGCTGGAAGCGGACGAATTGGTTCAGCGTATCCAATATAATGAAATGCCTCTGCGAGTGGAGTACTCCCTCACCGAAAAAGGGCGGGACCTGCTGCCGGTCTTTTACGCCATTTCCCAATGGGGAATGAAATATATACCATGATTCTAACTATATTAATATCTGCCTGATAATAGCCGGGAGGCATTGACAATTTGAGTCAACTTCCCGGCTTTTTATGCATTCTCTACTGCTGCAAAGGATTCAGGAAGCAACCTGATTCATGAGAGTTTATGCATTTGTATAGTCATTTTGAACCTGCTCCGAAATCGTCATACCTCACACGCCTCCCGGAGAGCAGGCAGCAGCTCATCCAGCCGCCCGTCCAGTCCGAAGGACTTCTCTTTGATATTGTCCGCAATGTAGATCTCCCCCAGATTGATGGTCACATAAGTGGCGTTTGGCTCGCCGGCCACCAGGCGCATCATCGGGGCCTTGATCAGCTGATTGCGCCAGCCAATGCCCAGCTCCAGAACCACCAGTTTCTTTCCGTGGTAGGTTTTCAGAAAGTTTTGGAACCGTGCCTGGGCAGCGGCATCCGGGATCATTCTCTGACCCGCGCCCATGTGGATGTCCATGGGACCTCCGCACTTGGGACAACGCGGCACCAACTCTGTAGGCACATGGCCGCCCTGTTCGGCAGCCGATAATTTTTCGGCCACCTCTAAACTTGAATAGAGGGTATCGTGGCAGGGGCGGGCACACTGCATAGTAATCCAGTTGCCCTCAATCTCATAGATTTTCGTCGGATCGAAGCCACACAGTTCAAAGTGACCTTCTCCGTTTGATGTGACGACAAAGTAATCTTTTTCTCCTACAATGGCCTTCAAATCGTTCATCACCGGCGTAGGCTGGTACTGCCCACAGTAACGATGGATGAGCCGGGCCCAGAAGGCCCATTTTTCCTCCTCGCTGGGCCATCCGGCCATCATGCCCTGCAAAATACAACGTAAGCCGTATTTTTGTTTGAAATCCCCAAACAGTCTTTCAAAAGTCGCATTGTCCGCAAACAAATGCAGTCCTTCGGTGATGGACAGGCCGTTACTGGCTCCGATCAGGATAGCGTCCGCTTCTCTGAATTTTTTCGCAATAGGGTTCCAATCAATCATATTTGTTCGCTCCTTTCTATTTTATGGTTGCTGCGATGGATCGCTCCTGCCGGAGGGCAGCCAGAGTTTCCGCCAAATCTCCTTGCAGATACAGGCTGCGTCCCCGCAGATGCTCTGGCCTATGAGCTGCCTCTCGATTAAGACATGCATAAAAGACGTTTTCGTTTTTGGCAGTAAGTTCCCAGAAGGGTAATTTGATGATACTGGGTGTCATCTCACCCACGCCAAGTTCCAACAGCAGGACTTTTTTGTCGGACTGATCCATTATCCAGTGTCGCAGGAATCTATGGTAGCGATGCAGACTATCCTGCCAGAAGGTTCCCTCCAGAAAGGTATCATCTCGTACCCAGGGCACCAGCACCCGCCCGCAATCCGGGCAACGAGGAACAGCCTCCTCCGGCAGGCGAACACCTGCCAGGCAACCAGTCAGTTCCTTCACCAGTTCGCGGTTTTCCCCAATATCATCCCGGCAGGCTGACTGCATTGGCAGTAGCTAAAGTCTCCCTGAAAGGCGCAAATTTGTTTCTGGGGAAATACTCGAAAAAACTGCTGATCCACATTGGTGGTCAGAACAAAAGCAGGTTTGTCCGCAACAAGCGCCTGCAGGTCCAGATAGGGCTGCCCAGTAGGGGCTTCCCACATGAAGCGGATATATTGACTGTAATACCCCCACTGTTCCCCATAGCTGGAAAAGCAATGGTAGAATCCAGCCAGCGGAGAGGTAAAGCCATACTGTTCGCGAAAGGGAGCCAATGCCTCCGAAAGTGCCGGGGACCAATGGTAGTGGTCGTATCCAGCCGCGCTTGACAGGCCGGAGCCGCCTCCGATCACAACAGCATCTGCTTGATCAATACGCTCGGCAAGTTCCTGAAGCGTCGCTTGGTTTGCAACCCTCATCGATCGTTATCTCCGCTGTCCATGGTATCCCGTGCATCCCGCAGCACTTGAGCAATGTCGGCCACAATGGTCATGCCCTTGTCCTCCAACTGCTTGGGCAGGAAGTCATACTTGTTGTTGACAGCAATATATCGAGCATGGGGAAAGCTGAGGGTCATGTTCCAGAAAGGTTCTTGGATAAACATGGGAGTCATTCGGCCCACGCCCAGCTCCAGGAACAGAATTTTGCTGTCTTTGTGTTCCAGCACATAGCGAGAAATTTTTTCGTACTGTTCTTCGTATTTCTTTCCTTGCAGAAAATTCCCATATCCTCGCACCCAAGGGAATGCCTCGCCGCCGCAGTGGGGGCATCGGGGAATGAGATCCGTGGGAATCTTCGTGTCACTCCCCATAGCGGCTACCATATCAGCCACCGGCTTTACCGCATCCCAAGTGTCATCGGTACAACAGGCGGCACACTGGAAGAAGCGGTGATCCCCCTGAATCTCTGCCACCTTCTCCTCCGGGTAGAGTTTGACAAACTGGGTATCCTGGTTCGTGGTGAGGATGAAGAAGTCCTTGCCTTTCAGCAAAGCGTCTAAATCCAAATAGGAATGACGCACAGGTGCGGTCTGGGTGGTGTGAAGGAATGTGGCGAGATACCCCCAATACTCTTCCCTTGTCTTCCAGGGGTGCATCATCCCTGCAAAAGCACCTTTGAAGTGGTACTTCTCGGCAAAAGGGCGGAAGTATTTGCGGTAAGAGTCGTTGTCCTCGTAGTAAAAATCTCCACCACCGGCAGCGGACAGGCCGGAGGCCCCGCCCACTACCACACAGTCAGCTTCCTTTACCTCCTGTACCAAACGATGGATCTGTTCGCTATACGGCAGCGGCTTTTTGTCAGTCAGCTGATAAGGCGTACCGCCGGAAGCATAGATATGATAGTGCCTGGAATAATTCATCTGGGTCTGCATGACCAGATCATCATAGAAGTTCATTGTCACCATTCCTTTCAAGTGGATGTTATTTTTATTCTTACTTCAAATTATTTTAGCATCCTCTTGCGTCACTGTCAATATGTTGTTATAATAAAAATAACATCAAAGCAAAAAAGGAGATCAGGCTATGAAATATTCTACCCGCCTTAGCGATGCTGTTCATATTCTGGCTTTTATCGCTCTGTACCCAGACTGCGACCTGACCAGTAACAAGCTGGCAGAGAGCATTCAGACGAATCCTGCCTATGTGCGCCAGCTCATGTCCGCCCTGCGGAAGGGAGGACTGCTGGTCAGCGTGAAGGGACATCCCCGACCTGCTCTGGCTCGTGAGCCGGAGAAAATCACTCCACTGGATGCCTATCGGGCAGTAGAGGGCAACAAGCCCCTGCTCCATCAGGACATCCACACCAATCCTGCCTGTGGCGTGGGTGTAAATATTCAACTGGTGCTGCGGGATTTTTACTTGGACATTCAAAAAACAGCGGAACAAAGAATGCAAGGAATCACGTTGAAAGATGTGCTGGAACAATATCACATGACTCCCATTGGTTACCCCTGTCCTTTTGCCAAACGTATGCGGGAGCTAGTGCAGAAAGAGATAGGTGATGGTGTCCGTATCTTGGATTACACCCATGACGCTGGTCCTGAACCAGAAATATTTCAGAAGTAAAGTTTCTTTTTCCTTCAGCCTATGGTAAGATAGACTTTAAGGAGGAGTGCTAAATGATTCAGAACCCCTTACCACACGACCACGGACAAACTATCGAGCAGGAACTGGAACATATGCCCAGCGTAGAAAACTTTCAAACCGTAGCTGATATTTTCAAGCAGCTGGGGGATGGCAGCCGTATTCGCATTTTTTGGTTGCTTTGCCACTGTGAGGAATGTGTTATCAATCTTTCAGCCATGGTAAATATGAGCAGTCCTGCAGTTTCTCACCATCTCAAGCAGTTGAAATCAGCAGGTCTGATCGTTAGCCGCCGGGACGGAAAAGAGGTCTATTATAAAGCGGCCGATACCGAGCAGGCCCGAAATTTCCATCATATGATTGAGTGGCTTGTAAAAATCGCCTGTCCGTCGCAAGTAGAAAAACAAAAAGGAACGCCATGAAAAAAGAAGAATCCAAAGTTATCGCTCAAAAATTTCAAAAGATTCCAAACGGCACCCTCGCCTTGAAGCATTGCCGGGCTGGCGGAACGGGTACCACACTCTTTGGAGAACAGTTTCGAGCGGTTACCGCTGGAAAAGAAGGGGTTATGGAGGCATATGAAACTTTTCCTGGAATAGAGGTATCCTTCAATGTTTTTCTTGCTTCAGAGATCAAGTTTCAGCATGATGCTTCGGATTCTGTTTTAGAAATTTACTATTGTCGCAGTGGTCGCGTGGGTTGGAATATGCAAGACGGTACTGCCGTCTATTTAGGTACAGGTGATGTGACAGCACATAGTATGGCCTGCTGCGCGGATTCCGCCATGATGTTTCCCCTAGGATATTCAGAGGGAATTTCCATTTCCGTGGATCTGAAACAGCTCTCTTCCATTTGCCCGGAAGTTTTAAAGAATGCCGGTGTGGAGGCAGACCAGTTACGGGATCGATTTTGCTCCGGAAAACCATCCGCAATCCCGTCCTGTTCCGATTTAGAGCACATTTTTGCCCCACTCTTTTCTGCTCCTGTATCCGTTCGAATTTCCCTCTTGAAATTAAAGGTGCTGGAAATTTTGATTTATTTGAGCAACATGAAATCGGAGCATAAAGAATTGACTCAATACTTCTCCCAGCAAACCGAATTGATAAAAGAAATTCATCAACAGTTGACAGAGCACTTGGATCAACGATTTACGATCGCAGAACTTTCCAAACAGTATTTGATAAATACCTCCACTCTAAAGGAGATATTCAAGGCAGTCTACGGCCAGCCTATCGCCACCTATATGAAGGAATTTCGAGTGCGTCAGGCTATGAAATTATTACGGGAAACAAATGACACTATCGCGGATATTGCTTCCCAGGTAGGCTACCAAACCCAGGGAAAATTTTCAAGCGCTTTTCAGTCTATAGTCAAAATGTCACCCAGAGAATACAGAAAAATCCAGGGTATAGCTCCATCGGATTCCTTTAGCAAAACACTGTAATGAAAAATTCTGGTAGACTACTGCCAACAAAGCCAAGTTCTTCACTTTTGATGTATAGTCGATCAGCGTTGTCATCCTAATCTGTGCTGACTGCATCAGCAGCCGTTTTCCACATACTGAACATAGGAGATCAAACCGTCTGTTCTTACAGCATCCAGTGTTTTTACGCTGATTCCCAGTATACTGGCTGCTTCCTTCCTTGTAATCAGTTTATCCATCGCCTTCTTCGTCATAGTTCATAGCGAAAGCTCCCTTCCTGTGATAGCTACATACTACCACAAAAGTAATTATCTTTCACTGACAACTATCCTAACACACAGGGATAACTTGAATAGAGTAAAATGCTCGCATCTATCATTTCAAGCAAGAGAAAATGAAGTGAAATGCTTGCATTCTCTAATGATTATTATGAATTGATTTTTAGGGCAACACAATCCGTCGAATTATTTTGCGCTTACTTTCAAAAAATCTTGAAACGCATATTTTTAAAAATGCAGATGTAGACTGTCAAGGAGCTGGAAGCGGATAAACTGATCGTCCGCACCGAGTATCCGCAGATTCCGCCGAAGGTGGAATATACGCTTTCGGAACGAGGAAAAACGCTGATGACTGTGCTGGATCAGCTCTGTGTCTGGGGCGAGGAGAATCGACTGACAGAGTGACAACTTCCAATGGAGCAGTGAAGCACACTGCCGCCTGTGAGAAATCCTACATCTCTGGGGTGATAAGAAAAAGTACAGAGAAACCATATTTTCAGAAAGCACTGCCGGGTGCTGTATCAGCATGATACTTGGCAGGCTTTATCCATATCAGTGTATGGAGATTGGAGACAACAGCAAATGAAAGAAAACTGTCTATGGTATTGGCAAAAAAAGAGACAGGGCAAATGTCGAAAGGATAGTCCAGAATTAAAGGATGCACTCCTCAGGAGGATGCTTCCACCAAACAATGAATCTATTACCAAGATATCCAGAGAAGAAGGAATCTCTGAACAGACACTTCGTAACTGGCGGGATAAAGCCAGAAAGGAAGGCTATGCTGCTCCTGGTACGGATGCTGTTCCTGATGGCTGGAGTACACAGGATAAATTTTTAGTTGTTGTTGAAACAGCAGGTATGAATGAAACGGAACTTGCCGAGTATGCCCGTAAAAAAGGTCTTTATATCGAGCAGATCAAAGCCTGGAAAGATGCCTGCATGAATGCCAATGGTGGCATCGCTAAAGAAGCTTCCCGGCTTAACCGCGAACTTAAGGATTCTGAGAAAGAACGCAGAAAACTTGAAAAAGAATTACAGCGCAAGGGCTACGTCTGCTTCCATCAATCGGGGCTTGACCGTATCGCCCAGACCGTCCTCGGCGGTCTGATAGATGATATTGAAAGGTTCAAGTGTCTCCATACCGGGCAAAGGCTTTCGATTGGTGCAAGCCGCCGCAAGGCGCATGGCAAAGTAGGTCTTGCCCTCGCCGGGATTCCCCTGGATAATTGTCAGCTTTCGGGAAAGGACTTGCCGTAAAACTCTATGACAAAATCAATGGGATAGCCGCCCTTGCTCTGGCTGTGGCGAAACCACTTGTTTCCCCGGACGGTCAGACTGTCATGTTCTTTCCAGCGGTATTCTCGTCCGCTTTTTATCAGTGTCTCTCCCTGTGTGCGGAGAAAATCTTCCAGACTGACGGCATTTGCCCGGTCAATCTGCGCTTGGGTATAATTCATCGGGATAGTTCCTCCTTTTTCTGTCGTGTTTGGGGTCGATTTTGGAGCTTTTGTTCCTCTGTACGCTCGTTAAATCGGGCGGCAGTATCTACACATGACTTGACCTTCCAAAGGCGGTGTAAATCGTCTCTGACAGCCTTAAACTCGCCGTAGGTGCTTTCGTGTGCCTGTTCCAGCTCGTCATACTCGTCGGACAGCTTTTTCATATCCACCTTGCCGTCCGGGAACTCCTCGGTCAGCTTTCGTCTGGCGGCGTAGAACTGTATCAGTTCCGCTTCATGCTCTGCCTTGTACTTGGCTCTGGGCTTCTCAAACTTGATTTTCTGCAAGCCGTCATAGACAGGCTTCAAGTTCTGGAAAGCGGCGGAGCTGTCATAGAGTTGCTTAATTGCTTTCATTCGGGCGGTCTGTTCGTCCAGCGTTTTCTTCAAGCTCTCTGTGGCAGCACTGTGTTCGCTGACACGGCTTTCCAAATCTTCAAGGGAGTAAATGCCGTTTGCCCGGAGATAATTGAAAGTCTCGTTCATCTCCTTTAGATTGCTGGCCTTGCCTTTCTGCGAATATGCCCCGGCTCTGCGCTGGGTGTAATAGGCGCTCAGCAGCGAAACAAGGTCGGGTGCCTGCGGCTTGGCAAGCTCCGCTTTTGCTTCGGCAATCCAATCAAACAGGAGAGCGATTTTCTTCTTGATGTCCCGGATAACGGCATTGGTGGCTCTGATCCAGCGGTTGAACTCGCCTTTCTCGGTGCGTATGCCTTTCTTCTCCATTGCCTGGACGGTTGCGCCCTCATGGACGGTGGGAAAAAGCTCCACGCCCTGACGCTCATAGCTCCGGTGGTCGATACGAACATCAATACCTTTTTCCGCAAACTTGGCATTGCATAGCTCCGCCCATGCTTCACGCCAATGTTCCAGCGTTTCGGGACTGCCCCAGTCGGTAGTGGGAACGGCGTTGAACACAAACTTTCCGTCTGCGTCTCGGATACGGTTGCCGTCCTCGTCCAGCTCATACACCCGGCGTTGCTTTAGTCCCCATTTGCCGTTCTGCTCGATGGGGCGGATGGGGCAAAGCACATGAAAATGCGGATTGGGTACGCCGCCGTCCTCCCGGTCTGGCTGGTGTACGGCGAAGTCAACCACCATGCCACGGCTCACAAAGTTCTCCAATAAAAATTGCCTTGCAAGAGCGATGTTTTCCTCAAGGGAAAATTCATTCTGCAAGGCAATGTCAAAGCTGTATGCAAGCTGGGCGTTCTTTCCACGCTCGGCTTTTTCCACGGCGTTCCATAGGGTTTGGCGGTCTGCGTATTCTGGCGGTGCATGGGACGGCAAGAGAATGTCAGAGCAGATCACGCCGCCCTTTCTGGTGTAGTCGCTGTATTCGCCGTAATACTCGCTATACAATCGCTCCCCGGCTCGGTAGGCAGCAGAAGCGATAGCGGACTGTCCTGCGCTTCGCTTAGTCTGCGTGACGCTTAGATGAAATAGTGCCATCGGCTTTCAACTCCTTTTCTCTGTTTGCTTGGCTGATATGGGTAATCGCCATGTGACGGACGGCTCGCTGGACTTCGGACAGGGAAAAGATGTGTTCCATCAGCTCTGTCATTTCGGTGCGTGTGAGATCTTTGACCTCCGGGGCAAGGCTCTCAATCGTTCCGCCCAGATTGCAAAGGCGGTGGGTGCGCTTGGTGCGTTCGCCTTTCTCCAGATACTTCTTTCTGTTCTCCAGACGCTCCAGCTTGTGCTGTTCCTGTGCAAGCTGCGTCTCGGCTCGAAGCTGTTCAAGAGTTTTCGGTTTTGTCATTGTAATTGACCTCCTTTTTTGATTTTGCGGATAAAAAAAGACCGTCAACTTTTCGCATAGTGCGACCAGTCAACGGTCTGATTTTCGGTATTCGGTTTTTGTGTTCAGTTAGACAAACTGAAATTTATATAATTATCTCTCTAACTTTCCCTATTTTATAGGCTTTCCCGCATGTCCATTAGTGAAATGATATGTAGTTTCCCTTATTTTTGCCCTTATGAGATAATCACAAGGGAAATAAGGGAAATTTTTAGTCATTGCCCACCACTTTATCAAGAAGCCGAACCGATTTTCGTTTCGCATCTCTTGTGGAGTGAGCATAGACGTTCATTGTGGTACTGACATCTGAGTGTCCCAACAATTCCTGCACATCTTTTGGGGCTGCTCCATTTGCTAAAAGGTTGCTTGTATAGGTGTGACGTAACTGGTGGAAATGAAAGCCTTCAAATCCCTCTAATGTTTTTG
>NZ_QUED01000079.1:0-1284 GCF_003477865.1 Blautia sp. AF34-10 | reverse complement strand
TATTACTGATGTAATCACTTCAGGAGTGATTACATGAACAAAAATATAAAATATTCTCAAAACTTTTTAACGAGTGAAAAGTACTCAACCAAATAATCACTTCAGGAGTGATTACATGAACAAAAATATAAAATATTCTCAAAACTTTTTAACGAGTGAAAAGTACTCAACCAAATAATAAAACAATTGAATTTAAAAGAAACCGATACCGTTTACGAAATTGGAACAGGTAAAGGGCATTTAACGACGAAACTGGCTAAAATAAGTAAACAGGTAACGTCTATTGAATTAGACAGTCATCTATTCAACTTATCGTCAGAAAAATTAAAACTGAACATTCGTGTCACTTTAATTCACCAAGATATTCTACAGTTTCAATTCCCTAACAAACAGAGGTATAAAATTGTTGGGAGTATTCCTTACCATTTAAGCACACAAATTATTAAAAAAGTGGTTTTTGAAAGCCATGCGTCTGACATCTATCTGATTGTTGAAGAAGGATTCTACAAGCGTACCTTGGATATTCACCGAACACTAGGGTTGCTCTTGCACACTCAAGTCTCGATTCAGCAATTGCTTAAGCTGCCAGCGGAATGCTTTCATCCTAAACCAAAAGTAAACAGTGTCTTAATAAAACTTACCCGCCATACCACAGATGTTCCAGATAAATATTGGAAGCTATATACGTACTTTGTTTCAAAATGGGTCAATCGAGAATATCGTCAACTGTTTACTAAAAATCAGTTTCATCAAGCAATGAAACACGCCAAAGTAAACAATTTAAGTACCGTTACTTATGAGCAAGTATTGTCTATTTTTAATAGTTATCTATTATTTAACGGGAGGAAATAATTCTATGAGTCGCTTTTTTAAATTTGGAAAGTTACACGTTACTAAAGGGAATGGAGATAAATTATTAGATATACTACTGACAGCTTCCAAGAAGCTAAAGAGGTCCCTAGCGCCTACGGGGAATTTGTATCGATAAGGGGTACAAATTCCCACTAAGCGCTCGGGACCCCTTGTAGGAAAATGTCCTAAGTGTGGCAACAATATTGTATTAAAAAAATCGTTTTATGGTTGTTCAAATTATCCTGAATGTAAGTTTACTTTAGCTGAACATTTTAGAAAGAAAAAACTAACCAAAACGAATGTAAAAGAATTACTGGAGGGAAAAGAAACCCTGGTAAAAGGAATCAAAAACAAAGAGAAAAAGCCCTACAATGCCGTTGTAAAAATTGGGGAAAAGGGATATATTGATTTTATCTCTTTTCAAAATAAACA
>NZ_QUED01000078.1:0-1330 GCF_003477865.1 Blautia sp. AF34-10 | reverse complement strand
GGCGTTACCCCATCATTCCACCTATCGGATTACCAGTTCACAGACTGGTTATTATTTAATAAACCAACACTGTGCGCAGACTTTTTACCGCCTGCGAACGTGTCGCACTGACCCAGAAATCGTCTCCGGCCTTGCCTTCGCCTTTGGTATTGGCAATCAGCGTTGTTACCAGCTTCAAGATGTCCTTTTCGCTATGGATATAGGCGAAAGGGTTATAGTGCATGGACTTCTTGAAGTTGATGGTATTTAGGACCTTGATTCGGTACGGCTCATAAATGACCTTGCCGTGCTTATCCTTCATGGGCTTTCCGTCCTTCCCCAGCTTGGGTGCGCCCCTTTGGAGCATTTTTCCGCACTCCACCAAAATGGTTCCCTTCGGGTCAGTCACGACGTAGCTGCTGTGCATCTGCATCAGATTCGGTTTGAGCCAGAAGCGGGTCTTACCGGAACCGGAGCCGCCAATCACCAGCACATTTTTGTTTCTGGCGGTCTTTGGGTTCTTGGGGCGGCTGTTCATTGTCAGGCTCTCCGTTTTCGTCAGAATCACGTTGTTCTGAAATACAGGATCAACGTAAGGTGCAATATCCTCACGGGTTCCCCATGAAGCGTTTTGTCAAGTGCTTTTTTGAGTTATTGACGCAAATTATCGTGAAAGTGCGAAAGTGCAAAGCGCAAAGGGTCTGCGTTTTGCACTTTCAGCTTGCGGGTTCGGGTGGCTGCTTCTTCTTGATGAAGTTGTACCATTGACCGCCGACACGCCTTGCGCCTAAAATGCCGCCCATGTTGCGCTTGGCGTTCTGTACCGTCCTTTCGGATATTCCGGCTTCGGCTGCGGCTTTTACAATGTCCTCGCTGGCAAGCTCTTTCCCGTCTGCCAGTAAATCCAGTATCAGCCGTTCCGCCTGTTCGGTCTTGGTGGCGGTGTTCCCGCCCGCGCCGGACAGCAGCTCGTCGGCGGTTATATCATATTCGCCTATCCACGAAAAGCCCGTTTCCGGGTCAAGGCAAAAGGCAACGGGCTTGCCCTCCGGCGCAAGGGAAGATTTGTCATGGACGATAACGCGCACATTCGGTTCTCGCTTCACGCGCCCGATCAGCAGGACGCTCCTTGCTGCGGCGCGGAAGTCGATAGAACCTAAGCCCCGGTATGCGCTCTGCCCTCCGGCAGCTTTGTTGAGATGTCCGATAAGGATAACGGCGCACCCGGTACGCTCGGCAACATCGGCAAGGCGGCGGAACATGGGGCGCACTTCGTTTGCCCGGTTCATGTCGGTTTTTTCGCCCATGTACGCCTGTATGGGGTCAAGGATAATCAGCCGCGCCCCGTTCT
>NZ_QUED01000076.1:0-1351 GCF_003477865.1 Blautia sp. AF34-10 | reverse complement strand
CACTTTTGCTTTCTGTTCCAACGCATTCTTTCTGAACAAGATTGCCGCTTGCGTCCTCTACATAGAAGCGGTAGTACCATTTCTTTCCTTTTTTTCTTACAGATCCTTTTGCCATAATCGTATGTCTCCTTTCGATATTAGACAATCGGAACTGATGAAATGCTTCGTGCGTGTAAGTATATCATAACTCCGGTTGTCTTACTATACCGATTCGGAATCTTCGTATAAGACTTCTGATAAAAGATTTGCAAGCCTTTGTTCTGCTGCTTTTGGTTTCTTGGAATAGAGCCTTACAACGTCTGCCATCTCATTAAAAGCATTGATGGTGTGAGTGATTTCCCTTAAGAACATAATCTCATTATATTCCTCATTCGATTCAAACCCTATTGTTTTGGCAATATCCGTCTGACCAGCATTTCCCTTGAAGTTTTTGCAGGCGAACTGGAAGGAATCCAAAAACAGACCATATTGTTTTAACATCAGCAGTAATAAATCTTTTGAAAAAGCATCTTCTTCTTTGGTAAGGGCAAGCGGTAACTGTTCCAGAATATCTCCCATCGCATCACGAATCTGTAACTCTCTCTTATCCGTAATGTCGGTTTCATATTCATCTGTTTCCCCTTTGAGCCATTCCACAGATACATGGAGTGCTTCCGAAAGACCTTCCAGCACCATTTTTTTCGTATTGTCAATCGAACCATTCTCATAACGCAGGATTGTAGAAGCGGTAACACCCATCTTTTCTGCGACATAAGGCTGTGTCAGATTCAATTCCAGACGGCGCTGTTTTACTCTGCTGCCTATCAGCTTGCGTAGTTCTTTATCTTTCATGCTGACTGCCTCCTTTTTCGGTATGTATGAATTATAGCATTGTTTTTCTATAATTGCAATATGCAATATAATATTTGTTTTTAATATTTCGTAACGCTTGACAAAAAGATGTGAAAAGGATATACTTACATCACAAGAATTGCATAATGCAATTTATAAGGAGGTGATTATATGACGCAAAGAAAAATTGCATTATCCATCGAAGAAGCTGCTGACTATACGGGAATCGGCAGAAATACCTTAAGACAGCTTGTAGAATGGAAGAAACTTCCAGTATTAAAGGTTGGTCGCAAAGTCCTGATTAAAACCGATATTCTGGAAATGTTTATGGAAGCTAATGAAGGTCGTGATTTGAGGGATAGAGGAAATGTAAAAGCCGTAACAAGAACTGCGGCAAATTAAAAAGGCGGCTTCCCAAGAAACCGCCAAAGGTTCTATCAGACCGAAGCCATGATATACCTACACGCAAGAAGATTATACCATGTGCTTCTTCTGATACGCAACCGAGAACTTATGTTTG
>NZ_QUED01000075.1:0-1477 GCF_003477865.1 Blautia sp. AF34-10 | reverse complement strand
GTTATAGTATTTTGCTTCTCCATTCGTAACTAAAGATATTTCTTCCTTTAATTTCTCAGATATTTTTTCCTGATATAACTTCGGAACAATTTTTAATACTGCCAAGGTAATCCCTCCTTCCTTTTACAGAAAATCTGCAATTTGGTATAAATCTTCATTATTTGAGTAGTATTGATCTGTTGCTTCTATCAATCGTTCATTATTTTCACCCAAGTATTTAATGGTAGTTTCAACTTTCTTATGCCCCAGGGCAAAACGAATGTCATTCAAATCCCATCCTTCTTTTCTTCTTTCCTCCGCAAAATAGTGTCGGAGCTGATGCGGATGGGAATTGATATCCGTTTTTTTGGATAGTCTTTTCAACATGCTATACACAGAATCCGCATCTAATGGCTCTCCTTTGTTTTTTCCAGTCAATTTTGTAAATAGATACTCCGAGTTCATCAGACTTTTTCGATTATCAGAAATGTACTTAACCAAGAACTCAAAAGTTGTATTACTTAACAAAGCCATTCTATATTCTGCATTTTTTGCTCTTGCCAAGTTGGTATTGGATTCACGATACCTTACCCAAACCGTCCTTCTTTCAAAATCAATATCTTCGGTATAATGGATTCCCAAAATTTCCCCTAATCTAAGACCGGTTTCTGCCATCATTGCTATCAGCAATCGATCTCTATCATTCGTACAGGCATTTATCAGCTCCTGTATTTCTTCGGATGTTATTTCTTCCAGATTAGGTTCTTCTTCTTTGAAGAAACCTTTAAACGAATTCACTGCATTTTGATGATTTACTCCCATACTGTCAAAATACGATACTTTTTTTACTCGTAAGACTTTAAGCATTGGCAAAACATCTTCCAGTGCCAAAAACTGGTAGTATCTGAAAACTGCACCAAGATACATATTGCAGGTCTTATTGCTCGTTTGTGTATTATGCTCAGTATGCTTTCCACTCTTAACCCAATACAAGAAATCAATAAAATGTTTATTCTGCTCTGAATAGGATAGCAATGTAATCTCATCCAATCCTATCGTTTGCTCCTGCAGATAATTGTAATAATATGAAAGTGCGAAGGCTGCAGATTTTACAGTATTCGGAGAAGCATTAATCTGATCCAGATGCTTCAAATACTTTGATGGAAGAATTTCAATTTCTTCAATATCAGAAATAATCAAAAAACGTGGTCTATTATCTTTCAAAATCGAAACAACCCTATATTTCAATCCACAGCCCTCCTTCCTTTCGTTTTGATTTGTTTGACTTCTTCGACTTCTTAATTCTACATTATACACAAAGAAGTCAAAATGTCAATTACGTTTTTGATTTCTTTGACTTTTACAAGAATAATCAATAAAGCATTTTTTGATACATTATACACAAAGAAGTCAAAATGTCAATTACGTTTTTGATTTCTTTGACTTTTACAAGAATAATCAATAAAGCATTTTTTGATTTCTTTATGTTTTAAATTGA
>NZ_QUED01000074.1:0-1658 GCF_003477865.1 Blautia sp. AF34-10 | reverse complement strand
TTATGCAACAGAATATTGAATTTGAGCGGTGCATTGATTTTCTGGTACGGATGATTGATAAGTACGGCGAAGAAGTCCTCCGGGAGTTGGAGGAAGAAAAACAGAATAAGCAAGAAAAAGAAGCGGCAGTTTTCTGAAATACAAAATGTAAATCATACTGTCGCTTTTTTCGTGTATTTTTAAATCAAATAAATTTTAAAAGCTGATGCAGAGTGTGTGGCTCATTATTCTGGGAAGCGGTAATACGAGTATCAAATGGCTTGAAATGATTCTGTGTATAAAAGCTCAGAAGAAATTCATTATCTTCGCATTCAAGAAACTCCATAACGCCGCCTACGGAATATTTGAGACTGGATATGGTTTCCAGTGCAAATCCCAGTAGAATATTTCCAGGGATTCGTTTATTCTTTGGAAGAGAATAGTTCTTTCCCAACTGGGCAATCAGGTAAGCTGCGGTAGTATAGGATTGTGTTTCTTCATCCAAAATACTGATACGGGACAGCTTTTTTGCCATTGTCTTGCTGATATTTGAAGCACGGACAGAGATTGGTTTTACTGTAAGTGAAAAATAACCAACCAGTGAAGCATCTTCAGCATCAAATACCAGATAAGTGATAGATTGATCTTTTTTGGTAAACTCAATCGCATTATGTAATAAAAAGTATTCCACATCGGGATTTTTGGGACAAGAAAAATCGGAGAGTAAGTCGTAAAGACTTTCCTCTCCGATATATGTCGGTTCGTCTTTATACAAATATGCCCGAATATTAACGGTAAAATATTTATCAGACATGTTTTTTCTTCCTTTTTGACATTAAAGCTAAGATTTCCTGTGGGTTCGTTAACTGACGTCCGGGAAGTGTCTGCTTTGGTGTGCGGTCACGGTCGGCTTCGTCAATTGCTGCGACAAAACGCTTTACGCTATTTGGATTGGATACGACAAAATTATGAGTAATACTTGAAGTAGCCATACTAACACCTCCTCTTTTTTGGCTTTTTTGTGTATTTATAGTATATGCAATGTGTGATAAAAACACAATATCGAAAACAAAAATAATTTCTAAATAATTTTCAAGCCGGACATTTATTAGACGCTTCCGGTAAGCGAACAATATTTTCGAGCCAATCATTTATAAGTCGCCAATGGTGGGCGGGCAATATTTTGATAACAGAAATGCTCTGTATCTAACTTAATTATACGATTGGCGAAGAAATGCGTCAATACGGAGAATAAGTATTGAAAATAGTTGGAACAAGTACTAAAATAAGGTTGGGACAATAAAACAGAGTTATACTGCGAGGAAGATTATGAAGAATAAAAAGATTAAATGCGATATATATACCAGAGTATCCACAACCATGCAGGTAGATGGCTACAGTCTGGATGCTCAGAAAGAAAAACTCAAGAGATATGCGGAATTTCAGAACATGGAAATCGTAAATGAGTATTCCGATGAAGGTAAGCCTGGAAAGAGCGTAGAGGGCAGACCGGAATTTCAGAGAATGTTAGATAATATTGAGAATGGAACAGATGAGGTACAGTTTGTATTGGTGTTCAAGCTTTCCAGATTCGGTCGTAATGCGGCAGATGTATTAAACTCTTTGCAGAGGATGCAGGATTTTGGAGTGAATCTGATCTGTGTTGAAGATGGGATTGA
>NZ_QUED01000073.1:0-1857 GCF_003477865.1 Blautia sp. AF34-10 | reverse complement strand
AATCGAGTAGGAGGGAAATCTGAGTGATTTCCCGACCTCTCACACCACCGTGCGTACCGTTCGGTACACGGCGGTTCAGTCAACTTAACAAGTAACACACCTTTCGGTGTAGTAATCTAACATTGAGATTAATCCAAAACGGGTTAGTCTTTCTTTTGTAACGGCTACATTCATGGCACCGCCTTGACAGCAGTGTGCGATTCTCGCACCATTATAAGCCGTTGAGTACGCTAGTTTCTTATATACCCCTAGCTTTATTAAGTTCTTCGCGCGATTCTGTGGAGTTTTCCAATGTTTCCATATACACATGCGCAATCGAAATCTTATGCTTTGGTCGAGCGTGGCACATAACACCTTCATACTACCTATTTTAAAGTAGTTAATCCACCCTCTGATAAGCTGATTAAGTTTCTCAACCTTATAGCTGTTACTAACGCCCCAGCTACGACAAGTGAGTTCTTTCATTCGCCTCTTGAACTTTGCTACTGATTTTGCATGTGGTTTTGCCTTAAATTGGTGTGCTCTTGAATCAAAGTAGAATCCGAAACCCAGATATTTCAATCCTCTTGGTCTATCTACTTTGCTCTTGGTCATGTTAACTTTGAGTCCTACTTTCTCTTCAATAAAACGAGATATGTTTCTCATTACACGATTGGCAGACATTTCGCTTCCGACCATAATAATACAGTCATCCGCGTATCGTACAAAGTTAAGCCTTCTCTTTTCCATTTCCTTATCAAGTTCATTCAGCATGATATTTGCCAGTAATGGTGAAAGATTTCCTCCTTGTGGTGTTCCCACAATAGAATCCTCATACTCATCATCAATCATGATTCCACTGACAAGATATTTCCTAATGATAGAGATAACATCTCCATCTTTTATAGTTCTGCCTATGATGGTCATAAGCTTGTCATGGTTTACTGTGTCAAAGAACTTTTCCAAGTCAATGTCTACAATCCAGTCGTTGCCCTCGTTCATCATATCAAGTGCTGTCAGGATTGCCTGTTGTGCACATCTGTTCGGTCTGAATCCATAACTATGATCATGGAACTGCTCCTCATAGATTGGTGTTAAGACCTGTGCAATAGCTTGTTGTATAAATCTGTCTGTTACTGTTGGCACTCCCAGGTTTCTGAAACCGCCATCGGGTTTTGGTATCTCCACTCTCCGTACTGGCTGAGGTTTATACTTTCTTGTCCTCAGCTGCTCCTTAATGATTTCGCCGTTCTTTGCAAGATGTTCCTTAAGTTCTGTGCACTTCATTCCGTCCACTCCCTCTGCACCTTTGTTTCGTACGACCTGCAGATATGCTCTGTTGAGGTTATCGCTAGATAATATCTGCTCCATTAGACTACTTGTGTCCATGCGTTCTTTCCTTTCCGTCTCGCTTGATTTGACCATCTTTTACCCGATTGGTTACGGCAGATGTTATCTCTTCTGCAATACGAGACATACTCAAACTTATTGATTGTTCACCCCTTTGCTCCATCTCTATTACAGAGACTTCTTCACTACTATGGGCTCGGCTGACTTCTCACAGTTCGTTGTTACTAGGCTAATGAAACCCCTGTGAGACCTCCACGCTTAAGGTGCACGCTCTTTCCTCTCATCTATCCGCCACATTTACTCGTACTTCCAGCAACTTTAGGACTTCATCTCTTTTGGCAGACTTATCCGTATTTCCGAGCCTTATATGTGATTTCTGTCCGTCGGACCAAGAGTTTGCTTACAGCTTCCTTCAGATTCCACCTCACGATGGACACCCTTGCTGTTCTGCTATACACTTCCTCGTTGCCTAGGCGTGTTCGGGACTTTCACCCATTAGAGCGCGCCCATGGCGCGCAAACCAAAAAT
>NZ_QUED01000072.1:0-1868 GCF_003477865.1 Blautia sp. AF34-10 | reverse complement strand
TTATGCAACAGAATATTGAATTTGAGCGGTGCATTGATTTTCTGGTACGGATGATTGATAAGTACGGCGAAGAAGTCCTCCGGGAGTTGGAGGAAGAAAAACAGAATAAAGAAGAAAAAACAGCATAGAATACTTCTGAGCGGGTATGGCTAAGAATGTTTTGGCGTATTGACAGGACATTTAAAATGACGTATACTAAGCTCAGTGATCGTTCTGTAGAAACTTGCGAAGCCTACAGGCGGGGGAGAGCCTGCGGGTCTCTCCCTCTTTTGTTTTAAGGAGAAATGATATGCAGACACCGAAAAAATTCTCTTCTTTTAGTGATCAGGTTTCCTGGATCAGTGACGAAAAGGGAATAAAAATAAACGACAGAGAATATGCAGAAGAGATGTTACGCCAAATAGGATATTTTCCTCTTATGGGAGGATATAAACATCTTTTTAGAATATCGAATACAAAGAAATATAAAGCAGGAACAAGTTTTGAAGAAATAGTCAGTCTGTATAAGTTTGATGCAGAGCTAGAGAGTTGTTCTTTAAATATTTACTGCAGGTTGAGCGACAGATGCGTTCTTTGATGTCATACTATTTTACTGAAATGTATGGAGCAGAGCAGAAGCAGTACCTGGATGCTAATAATTATAATCATACAAAAAGAAATCATGCAACAATCGTAAAGTTGATAGCGACCTTGAAACGGGCAACAACGACCACAGATTATACATATATCAATTATTATCGCAAGACATATGGTGAAATTCCATTATGGGTTTTGGCGAATGTACTTACGTTTGGAAATTTATCAAAAATGTTCCGAGTATTTCCTCAATCCTTAAAATCAAAAGTATCAAAAAACTTTGAACCTTTGAATCAGCATCAGATGGAGCAGTTTCTATCGGTTCTCACGAAGTATAGAAACGTATGTGCACATGGAGAACGACTGTTCACATACAGAACGGTAGATGCTATTGCGGATACACCGCTTCATAAAAAACTTTCATTGCCACAGAGTGGGAATCAGTATGAAAAAGGAAAACAGGATTTGTTTGCTGTGGTGATTGCTTTTAGATATCTATTACCTGGAAAAGATTTTCTGGAATTTAAAAGAAAGCTTATAAAAGAGATTGACCGAGTAAACAGAGAGGTAGAGCATATAAGCGAAACGGAATTATTGAATAAAATGGGTTTCCCGGAAAACTGGAAAAATATTACCAGATACCATTTAAAGTAAATGGAAAAATATTACCAGATACCATTTAAAGTAAAGAAAAATCCTCTAAGAGATAGTGAAATACCTATTGTCTTAGAGGATTTTTTTTGTATTACCAGATACCATTTAAAGTAAAGAAAAATCCTCTAAGAGATAGTGAAATACCTATTGTCTTAGAGGATTTTTTTTGTATTAATTATAGGATTGACAAAGAAATGAGTCAATAAGAAAATAAGTATTGAAAATAGTTGGAACAAGTACTAAAATAAGGTTGGGACAATAAAACGGAGTTATACTGCGAGGAAGATTATGAAGAATAAAAAGATTAAATGCGATATATATACCAGAGTATCCACAACCATGCAGGTGGATGGCTACAGTCTGGATGCTCAGAAAGGAAAACTCAAGAGATATGCAGAATTTCAGAATATGGAAATCGTAAATGAGTATTCCGATGAAGGTAAGTCTGGAAAGAGCGTAGAGGGCAGACCGGAATTTCAGAGAATGTTAGATAATATTGAGAATGGAACAGATGAGGTACAGTTTGTACTGGTGTTCAAGCTTTCCAGATTCGGTCGTAATGCGGCAGATGTATTAAACTCTTTGCAGAGGATGCAGGATTTTGGAGTGAATCTGATCTGTGTTGAAGATGGGATTGA
>NZ_QUED01000071.1:0-1894 GCF_003477865.1 Blautia sp. AF34-10 | reverse complement strand
CATCCTTGACAATTTGTTTTGTCCATTAAAAAATAGAAAAATATAACCTCCCGGTACAAGAGAGAATAAAAGGAAAACAAAAGCTGTTTCTTTTGCATTGAATACAAGTATTTGTTTTGTCCATTAAAAAATAGAAAAATATAACCTCCCGGTACAAGAGAGAATAAAAGGAAAACAAAAGCTGTTTCTTTTGCATTGAATACAAGTATCACACTATTGTAAACCAAATATAAAAAGAAAATGCCTGGCAGAACATAGTGGCTTTCTTTTGGTCTTATGATGCACTTTTTATCTCTACAACTCAACCATGTTTCTTGTGAAATTTTATGCTTAGACAGACTATTTGCAAACAATGATGCGCTTATGTTTTCATCAAATTTGAATATTATTTTGTCCCCTGCATATATTTCCAATGTACCATTTTCTTTATGTACACTTCTTGTTATATCTGAAAATTTATAATATTTTTTTTCCAAAAAACGACCGGTATTCAATTACATCATGATTTACCTTGACTCTCCACAGGAACAAATGCAGGGTACAGATTCCAGAAAAAGCAATCAATATTCCATACGCCACTATAACTGAAAAATCCGCCTGTCCGTCTATAAAACCATACAAAAGTAATCCTGAGAAAAATATAGTTCCAACCAAAAATAAAATTCCCAGCCATCCTTCTTCCTGGATGCTATAATTATTTTCATCTATATTCTTTTCATAAAAATATTCATTTTTCAACCTCCCATTTTTTGACAGCAAAATACTTTACCAGGTGAAAAACTCCTAAGATAGAACCCAAAGAACAAAAATAGGAACAAAGGCTTGCAATTCTAATCATGGCTGTATATTCAACGCTGCTACTAAGTACTTTTGCGACACCCATTCCAAGCAATACAAAACTAGTAATACACCATCCTCCAGCCAGCTTTTTGGAAGAAGATGGATTGTAGATATCTTTTTTAATCAAAGTTATTATAAGAAAAATGTATGCAGCGATTACCAGTATGTAAATGATAACGAGTATGGTTAGATACCTCTTATAATATTCTTCTTTCATAGTTGTCAGCATGAGGATAGTTGCTGCCCAACAGAACAAAATAGAAAACGTCAGACTTTGTATTCCAATGATCCAAAAAACCTTTTTCCCTGTCACTTCTGTTCTTGAAAAACTAAGAATCACGAATCCAAGATAAACAATAACTAAAAATACTTTTGAAAAAAACGGTGATGGACCTGATTCAGATAAAAAGAAAAATAAAAATACTAGAAACAAGATTGCTCCATCTAATTTGTAGATTTCTTTCGGCTTAATCACATCTTCTATACCGTATAGTAAAAAACTTTTTGTTTGTTCATTAATCTTTTTCATTCTCGTTTTCCCCTATCATTTCTTTATTCTTCCTCTACGGATATTTCCACATTTGCATGAAGCACCTTTTCCAGATATAATAAAACAAGCCGTCGCCCTTCTTCACATTTTCCTATCTTAGAAATATTCCTATACAGCAGATATAATGGAAACATAAATAAAATCAGACATTCTGTTAAAATCCATAAATCTCCCTGAGAAAAAAACAATGCAAATAAAATCACTATGAGCAGAAAAAATAGTGCAGCTTTTTTTATGTATGGCAAAAGCACAAACGTACCTTCCAGCATTACATCTCCCCCATAGCTTTTTATATGTGTCTGGAGCATTTCCCAGCCACCGCCTGTCATACTTCCTGCTGCATATCCGATACATAAGGTATTATCCTCTTCTTTGTAGGCTGCAAGTGCCATATCTCTATAAGCCTGGTTTGAAATACATAATGGTTTTTGTAGTCTTCTTAATCTGTTCCAATAAATATTCTTTGGAATAAGGAAAATATATTTTTATAATATTCTTGCATAT
>NZ_QUED01000070.1:0-1961 GCF_003477865.1 Blautia sp. AF34-10 | reverse complement strand
CAGATATGTTGCCCGAAAACATTAGAAAGCCGCAAAAAGCCAGCGGAAAATAAACAGACCGCAAAAGCGGTCTGCTATTTGTCAAGGTGCTCGTATTCTACCGTTTACGTTAATTATAATATTTTTTACGCTCCCATTCATCCATTTTGCTGAATCAGGCAGTGGTTGTTTTGATTCCCTATCTGGCCCTATTTCTATATTTTTCACTGCTTCAAATTCTAAAAATCCATTTGGACTGTTATTAGCTATTGACAACATAAACATAAATCGCTGATTATTATTGAATTCTTTAGCAGATAACTCCGTTGCATAATCAGAAGTTGCTACTGCACCTTTGTCCTTCAAAAGTTTCACTACATCCTTAACAACTTTTCGATTAATTACTTCTGTTTCAGATGATGTGAATTCATTTCTAAATGTAATTTCTTTGGTTTTTTCATCTTTTACAATTTCAACTCTTCCTGAAAATTTACTCTCACAATTTGCCATCTTCGTGATATCCTCTCGTAAAATTTCGTATTCAAGAACAAGATTATTTTCAGAATTCATTGTAAATTGCATATCCGTATTAACAGTATAATTCTTGATCATCTATTATTTTTGAGGTTCAATCAAAGAAAGTGGCACTATATCATTTAAATTCTCATTTGTCGATGATTCAATTTTTGAGGTGCGAAATTTCACACTATCTTCTTTCGTCTTTTGAAACTCTTGTAATTTTTCAAACTCTTTAGGACTTATAATTGAAAGTGTAAGAAGCGGTATTGACATTTGTTTAGAATTGTCGCCCATGAATACTCCACGTTCTGCTAAAATCCCTTTTAAATCAGACTCACTTATACATGATTTGCTTAACAAAGGTTTTAATTTTTCACCAACCGGAAGCAATGTTTTTATATTTATTTCCTCCATTATTAAATCACCTCATCTCTGAAATCTGGTTTATACGTTATAACCTCAATATTTTTTACAAAATCAGCATTTTCAAAAGAACTTTTTGCCATTAAAACAACTTCCTTATGTTCAAACGAGTTATAATCTGGAAATGCTATTGTAACCTTTGCAGTCCATGTACTAGTTAGTTCCTGTGCTAATCCTATTAAGCGTTCTAAATACTCTTTACAAAAAGCTTCAGCAACACCAATAAACAATCTTTTTTCGTCACCATTGCTAATTGCTAACGGAATAACATTTGAGTTAATATACTCATATGGCATTTCTTTTCCTCTATATACGCGTTGTAGGCTAGAATTATTCAACCCCGTGTCAATATAAAAAAACTCAACGTTTTCTTTACCATATTTTGAATGAGCATAAGATAACAACTGATATAAGAATTGTGCTCTTTTGTTGTCTACCAATGCTATTGTTTCATACACACATTCTTGATTCATATAAAAATTTCCTATTTTGTCTATAACACTTTCATTTTCTCTCCCATCTTCACGACTTCTGTCAATCCAGAATATTAATCCCGATATAACCTTCTTATCTGTATTAGGTATCTTTTTCTTTGCTAATTCGCATGCTGGATAGCACTCCATCGCATATGCCAAATCTAATACAAATTCTTTAAATTTACTTTTTATTCCGCTATCTGTTACTGGATATCCATCTCTACATTTAACGCTTACCAAAACATCTTGCTTAGTGGCATCTCTTAATTGAGATTTATATGTATAGACATAATCAATTCCATGCTTTTGAGACTCTTTAGAATTTTCCCTTTTATGTTTTTCTTTATGTACGCATGGTACCGTCACCCCACTATTTGCATTATTCCATCCCATCATATCAAGAATATTTTTTACAATTTGTTCTCCGTATTCACCAGAGCTTTTCGCTTTTTCACCACAGCCATTATATTTGCTCCTCCTAATTTGTTCTCCGTATTCACCAGAGCTTTTCGCTTTTTCACCACAGCCATTATATTTGCTCCTCCTAATCTTCATCATTATAAT